>JAYWDF010000926.1:0-8918 GCA_043779985.1 Akkermansiaceae bacterium
GGATGCCAGCCCGATCACACTCGACCATCAATGGCTGCGGGGCTCGCTCAATGGACTGCGTCTCAATGACCAGCGCGACATGGGAACGGTCAAGGAACAAGGCACGGCCATCGGCTCCGCTCTTGCCGCCGCCGCGGTCCGCTTGGAGGCCCGCGATGCGAAAAGCAAGATCATCGTCCTGATCACTGACGGTGCCAGCAACTCGGGAAAAATTTCCCCGCTCGAAGCCGCAGAGCATGCGAAAACCCTGGGAATCAAAATCTATACCGTGGCCATTGGCACCACCGAAGGCCGCGTGGACCCCAGCATCATGCGCTTCCCATACCAAGAGTTTGATTTACCCACGCTCCAGAAAATCGCCACCCTGACCGGTGCCGAACACTACTGGGCGCAGGATCTTGCCACGCTCAAAAAAACCTTCACCACCATCGACAACCTCGAAAAAACAGATGCGCAAAGCCTCACGGTGATCGATGATACCGAGTTATTTCCTTGGTTTGTGGGGCTATCGCTCCTCGCCGCCCTAGCCTCGGCCGCTTACATGGCTTTCTATCCGCCCCCCTCCGCCTGATCCCATGAATTTCGCCCAACCCGGCTGGCTCGCCCTGCTCGTTATCCTCCCGATTCTCGGAGTGGTTGCGTTGTTGTCGGAGCGGCTGAGGCGTCGGCAATGGGCGGTATTCGTCGCGCCCCGCCTGCGGGACACCCTCTTCAAGCACGGCAGCTCCCTGCCCCGCTGGTTCGCCCTGTTTTTCCTCCTCACTGCCTGCGCCGCCACCATCGGCGCGCTCGCCCGCCCCCGTGCGGACGCCGGCACGAAGATGGAAAAAACGCGTGGCCGGAACGTGATGATCGCCCTCGACATCTCCAGAAGCATGCGCGTCGCCGATGTCAAACCGGACCGCCTCGCCCAAGCCAAAGTCGTCATTTACGAATTGCTCGAGGCGATGCCCAACGAACGGATCGGCCTGCTCGGATTCGCGGGGACCCCGTTCATTTATGCCCCTCTCACCATCGACCACAGCGCAGTCCGCGAGACAGTGGACCAGATCGATGAAAAATGGGCACCCCTCGGCGGTTCCGACCTAGCCGCAGCCGTTCACCTCGCCACCGAGACTTTGAAAAAAACCGGCCAGAAAAACAACGCGCTCGTCATCCTCAGCGACGGCGAGAAACACGATGGCGATCTCGACGCGATGATCGCGGAGGCGGAGCAGTCCGGCATCTACATCATTGCCATCGGCGTAGGCACCGAAGACGGCGGCTTTGTTCCTAACACCGATTTCCCGAATGGCCGGATGGTCGACCCGTCAGGCCACCCCGTCATCAGCCGCCTGCAAGCCGACGTGATGCGGAAACTGGCGGAGAACACCAAAGGCCGCTTCGCCGTCGCAGGATCCGGACTGGATATTCCAACGCTGGTGAAATCCGTGGTCGCCGGACTCGACGCCTTTGAGATGGAAGGTCGCGAGCGACGCATCTCCATCGAGTTCTACCAGTGGCTCATGTTTCCCGCGATCCTGTTCCTCATCGTCTCGATCGTCGCCGGGACCCGCTGGAAGGGCATCCAAACAGCCATGATCATAACAGGCGCATTCCTGACGATTTCCGAAAGCCGCGCGAGCGACGCCTCGGATGCCAAAGCCGCGCTGTCCGGGAAGCACTACGAGCAGGCACGCGATGCCTATCACAAGTTGGCAGACAATTCCACGCGCCGTGAGACCCAAGCCCGCTTCCGCCTTGGCGAAGCCACCGCCGCCTATCATGCGGACGACTTTCGTGGAGCACGCACAGCCTACAGCCAGTCGCTGCTTTCGGCAGATTCCCAAGTGCAGGCAAGCGGCCATCTCGGCATGGGCAACGCCCTGTTCCAGCTCGGGTGGAAGGCGCTTTCAGGCGAGAGCTACCCCGCCGACCCCGCCATGGTTCCGGACCTCCCCCGCTTCGACACCATCGTCAAGGAGGCCCTCGCCAAACTGCGCGAGTCCGAGGCCCCGGAAGATGGCGAGGCGAATGGATTTGTGAAGATGGAGTCGCTCATCACCAACTGGGCCGACTCCGTTAGACACTATGATTCGACGCTCTCCCTCTTCCCCTCGGACAAGGTCGCCACCCGGAACCGCGGACTGACGCTCACCTACCTCAATCGGCTCCAGGAATTGCTCGACCAGGAAAAACAAGACACCGAGCAATCGATGCCACAACCCCAGCCCGGCGAAGGGAAGCCCCAGGAGGGCGAAGGTGACGGCAAACCGAAGGAGGGTGAGGGCGATCAAAAAAGCCCCAAGAAGCCCGGCGACAAGGGCGATGGCGAAAAGGACCCCAAAGAGGGAAAAGGTGACCAGGGCAAAAAAAAGGAAGACGGCAAAAAGGGAAAGAATCCCGATGAAAAAGACGGTGACAAGGGCGCCGCCGACCCTAACGAATCGCCCCGCGACCGCGCCCGCCGGATTTTGAAAGAGAATGGAGATCTCGAAAAAGGCCCGCTCTCACCCGGACGCAGGGAATTCAGGGATGCGGAAAAAGATTGGTAACATCATGAACGATTGGAAACATTTCATCAGAACCTGCCAAGCGCTCATCGTTTGGACCTTCCTCTGTGTCCCGGTCCAAGGACAGACGACGAGCCGACTCTCCACCTGCTTCCTCGCGCGCGGCGAACAAGCCCTGCTGGAAGTCTCCATCGCCGGTGGCCAGCCCGACGCTGTCCCGGTGATCGCTCCCATCAAGAACGTCGCGGTCCAACCGTCCGGCCGAGGCCCGCTGACAAGAATGTTACCCGGCAGAAGGCTGGAGTACGTTTTTGAATATATCATCGCCGGCTACGACACCGCCAAATATAGGGTGCCTTCCATCGAAGTGTTAGTCGACGGAGTCAAGACCCTTACCGAACCCATCGATTTCGAGATCTTCAACCCGGACGAACTCCAATGGTCCGAAGTCCAGGCCGGCGGCAAAACCATCCGCTACGCCAGCTCGTTCCGCACCTTGAATGACAAACCCTACGAAAACGAAACCATCCCCACGGAAATCAAGGTCTTCGTCCCGGAGGAAATGGTCGTCGAAGACTGGGGAATTCCTGATTTCGACCGCGACGGGGTCGCCGCATGGCGCTTCCAACCCTCGCCGATGCGCAGCCGGATCAATTTATTAGGGATGCGCTATGTCTCGGTCGCCTACCCCAGCACCATCACTCCGACCCGCTCCGAAAAAGTCGGAATCGGTCCCGCTAAAATCCGCCTAACCACACGGGAAACCATCATCGATCCCTTTCCCCGCATGGTAAACTCGGAGGTCTACCTCCAAGTGCCCAAGCTCGAGATCGAATCGATTCCGCTCCCTGAAGGCGCGCCAGAAGGCTTTGAAAATGCCGTCGGCAACTTCAGGCTCGGCGCAAGCACCACGACCACAGATGTCCAAGAGGGGGATCCCATTTCAGTCGATCTCGTCATCAGTGGCAGCGGCAACCTCGACACCCTCCATCCGCCGAAACTCGAAGATTCCAGCGGCTGGAAAATCTACGGCACCACCACCGAGCAGCGGGGCGATGAGCGCCGCCTGATCTCCGGCACCATCGTTTTCCACCAGTCGATCCGCCCCTTGGAAATCAAATCGGAAATCCCTCCGTTCCGTTTGGTCTACTTCGATCCTAACGACAAAACCTACAAGTCGATCAGCTCCGAGGCCATCGCCCTGCAAATGCGCCCCAACACCTCACCCGCCTCCGCCGCGGGCGCTGCCGTCCAAGCACTGCCCGTACCGGTCGAACGCATGACCGACATCCTCGCAGCCATTCACCCGGCGCAACTCACACTCCCTGCCACTCCGGCACTGCCGGGCTGGTTAGGCCACGCGATCGGCGCCTTGACCGCATTCATCCTCGTCGTCAAAGCGCTTTGGATGCGCTACGCTCCCCGCCTCAGAAAAGACCCCGCCCGCGAGGCCCGCGTCCGGTGCCTTCGCGAACTTGAGAAATCCATGTCTGCACCTAACACAATTTTTCTAAGAGATGCAGGGGCAATCATCGAGCGCTGGCTCGGAAAGGATCAAAGCCCGGAGATTCAAGCGATCCTGGCCGAGCGCGACGCGGCTTGCTTCCTAACCGACAAGCGGGAAACCACGCTGCCTCCGAAGCGCCGCGACGAGATACTGAAGGCCCTCCGGAGAGCTCTCATGGTTTGCGTCGTCGGCCTCGCTCTGGGAATCGGGACTTCCGCACATGCTGCCGATATCGCCACTCAAGCTCAAGAGGCCTATGATGGCGCGAAATACGATGCCGCCATCAAGCTTTGGCTGCAAGCGGGCCCCTACGACCAGCTCTCTGCGGACACACTCTATAACATCGGCAACGCCTGCTACCGCTCCGGCTCCCCCGGGGAAGCGGCACTCTACTACCGCCGGGCACTCGTCCGCAATCCCAGCCACCAGGAAGCCCGCCAAAACCTCCGCTTCATCGAGCACAAATACGGATCCATCAGCATCCGCCGCCCGGAATACCAATATGCGCTCGCCAAGACCCCTCTCGCCACCTGGCAGACGACCTGTTGGGCCGGACTCTGGCTCTGTGGCCTGGCGATCCTTGTCTTTCCCGCCACCCGCTTAGGCAATCGCCTGCGGGTGGCCGCAGTCGCCGCCTTGGTCATCGGCCCCCTGCTGGTTTCCCTCGGCGCGCTCGGCTGGCACTATTTCCCCGATGATTCCGAGTTCGCGCCGCTGGCGCGACAAGCCGTCATCATTGCGGAAAAGGCAGCACTCCACACCGACGCCGCCCGCACCGCTCCCGAAGTCATCGATGCCCCGCCCGGGTCGCTGTGCGAAATCATCACCGAGTCCGGCCGCTGGGCCTACGTCGCCTTCGCCACCAAAACTCGCGGCTGGGTGCCGATCGAAGCGATCGAGAAAGTCGTTCCAATCAAGGCTCCGGAGCCCCCGAAATTCCGCAAGCCCAAGGCCGACGGGAAATCCGCGTGATCCGGCATCTCGGTGGTTGCCCAACTTGAGCTGGCAGGCCAAAGTCGCGGACGTGAAAGTCACAAAAGCCGTCATCACCGCCGCCGGAACCACCCAGCGCACTCTACCGCTCCAGATCCTCGTTGACCGCGACGGGCATTCCAAATCCGCCCTCGCCATCCTTGCCGAGGAAATCATCGCCGCCGGTATCGAGGAAATCGCCGTGATCATTTGCCCCGGCGATGCGACCGCCTACGCCGCGGCAGCCGGTCCGCACGCCAACCGCATGCGCTTCATCGAACAATCTGAAGCACTTGGCTACGGCCACGCCGTCCATTGTGCCGCGGACTTCACCGGCGAGGACCCCTTCCTCCTCATGGTCGCCGACCATCTCTATCTAACCCGCATCGCTGCGTCCTGCACCGCCCAGCTGCTCGCCACCGCTACTGCGGAGAAATGCGCGGTCTCCGCCGTCCAAGCCACCCATGAAAGCAAGCTACCGCTCTACGGCGCCATCGGCGGACGCCGCCTCCCCGGCAGCGATCTCCTCTATCAAGTAGAGACCGTCATCGAGAAACCCACCCCCACCGAAGCCGAGCAGAAGCTCGTCGTCCCCGGTCTCCGCGCCGGGAACTACCTCTGCTTCTTCGGCCTCCACGTGCTCACCCCGACGGTCATGGAAATCCTCGCCCGCCAGCTCGCCGACGGCCGCGCGGATCTTTCCGGCGCGCTCTCCGAAATCGCCCGCCGCGAGCGCTACCTCGCCCACGAACTCCAGGGCCGCCGCCATGACATCGGCGTGCACTATGGATTGCTAACGGCCCAGCTCGCGCTCGGTCTCGCCGGGAGCGACCGCGATGAGATCCTCACCAACATCGTCGAGCTTCTGGCCCAATCCCACGCCTAAACACCACCGGCCATGGCTCTCCTCACCCTCATCACCTCGCCAGACGATGCTGTCCGCAACCAGTCCCTCGACGCCGCCTGCGAATCGCTCACCCTCGCCGAGCTCCTCACCGAAGCCGACGCCCTCGACGCCTTCCGCCGCTCCAGCGAAAATCTCTATCACCGCGTCCGCGCCCTGCTATTTCTCTACGCCATCCACCGCTTCCACCTGCCGCTGCGGCTCGCGGGTGAAAAATCCATCGCAAAGCCCGGAGCCATCCCCTTCAAAGGCTATGAGAACCTGCTCGGGCGCCGCTTCGAGGAAGCCATCGACGTCTTCCTGAAGAGCCAGCGCAGCGAAGCCCCGAGCGACGGCATATCCAGCGCCCTTGCTTCCGTCTATCAGCGCCTCGCCTTCCAAACTCTCGCCGACCAAGTCCGGCGCAGTGTCCGCGGCGTGAGTGGCAACCAGTGGATGTTTCGCATGGGCCACCCTGCCGACCAACCACTCCGGATCCGGTCTGAACTCACCACGCTCGATGCCGCCACCGGCACCTATCCGATTCTCCGCGAGCGCACCCCCGTCCGCATGGACCTCACCCACTGCGGCTGGAGCGACATCTTCTTCCTCGGCATGGACTATCCCGAAGGTGCCAAGGTCCTCAACATCTCCATCAACCTCGCCGTCCACGGCCGCGACCAGGCTCCGAGCCCGCCGGTCGAAGCCAGCCTGCGGATCATCGAGGAACCCGTCCTCCGTCTCACCAGCGTGGATCTGGCATGCAGCGCGGAAATTTCCAGCCTCAACGAAGTCTTCGACTTCGCCAAAGACCACCTCGGCCTGCTCAAGGCCGCCGTGATCGCCAGCGGCATCGTGCCGCCCGGCATCGAAGGGTCCGGCCAGAGCCTCGCCGACTTGTTAGCCCGGATCGTCGGTCCCGGCCGGGGACTCGAACTCGTCTCCAACGTCAACAACATCCCGAAAGGCTCACGCCTCGCGGTTTCCACCAATTTGTTAGCAGCACTCATCAGCGTCTGCATGCGCGCCACCAGTCAGGCCCGTTCACTCACCGGCCCACTTGAGGAAAACGAGCGCCGTATCGTCCTCGCCCGCGCCCTGCTCGGCGAGTGGATCGGCGGGTCCGGCGGCGGCTGGCAGGATTCCGGCGGCGTCTGGCCCGGCATGAAACTCATCTGCGGCACCTTCGCCGAGGAAGGCGATCCCGAGCACGGCATCTCTCGCGGCCGCCTGATGCCCACCCACAAGATCCTCGACGACACCGAAGTCCCGGCCGATGCCCGTCAGAAGCTCCAGGACTCGCTCGTCCTCGTCCACGGCGGGATGGCCCAGAACGTCGGCCCCATCCTTGAAATGGTCACCGAGAAATACCTCCTGCGCAGCGGCCCCGAGTGGATCGCCCGCCAACAAACCCACGGGATTCTCGAAAAAATCCTATCCGCCCTTCACACCGGCGACATCCCCGCCATCGGCGCGGCCACTACCGAGAATTTCCGCAAGCCCATCCAGACCATCATTCCCTGGGCCAGCAACCTCTACACCGAGACGCTTATCGAGAAAGTCAGCGCCGAGTTCGGCACCGACTTCTGGGGCTTCTGGATGCTCGGTGGCATGGCCGGCGGCGGCATGGGCTTCATCTTCGCCCCCGCGCGCAAGGCCGAGGGCCAGCAACGGCTCCAGGCGATCATGTCCGAAACCAAGGATATGTTAGGTTCTGCACTGCCCTTCGCCATGGAGCCCGTGGTCTACGATTTCGCGATCAACGAGCGCGGCACCTGGGCTGATCTGCTAGTCGGCAAGGACGCCTTGATGCCCTCGGGCTACTACAGTTACATCGTCCCCCAGCTCCTGCGGAAGGGCCGTCACGAACTCACCCCGCTGCGCCTCGCCGAGCTCGACCACTTCGCCACCGCCTGCCGCGACCACCCCGAACTCCGCGGCATGGTCCAGACCCTCTTCGACTCGATCTTCCCGCGCAGCGAGGGACAAAGTCGCAACGGTGAATCGCTTGCGGAAATTCTCGCCCAGCACGGTTTCGACCGCACCGCCCACGAACAAATCCGCGAGGATCTCCAGGCCGGGCGCATCGGCCTCGCCCAGAACCGGCTCCCGGCGGACGCCATCATCGAAGACGTCCGTGAAACCGATCTCACCCAAGCCGCCGCCATCGCCGCCGCAACCCGCGCGATGGGTCTCACGGCTTTGAAAAACGGCGAAGTCGCCGTCGTCACTCTCGCCGCCGGTGCCGGCTCCCGCTGGACCCAGGGCGCAGGCGTCGTCAAGGCGCTGCATCCGTTTTGCAAACTCGGCGGCCGCCACCGCTCCTTCATCGAGACCCACCTCGCGAAAAGCCGTAAAACCGGCCGCGAGGCGGGAACTCCCCTGCCCCACATTTTCACCACCAGTTATTTTTCCCACGAGCCGACCGAGCGCTTCCTCAGCCATTACGGAAACTACCACTACCAAGGCCCGCTCTACCTCTCCCAAGGGAAATCCATCGGCCTGCGCACCGTGCCCACCGTCCGCGACCTCCGCTTCGCCTGGGAGGAAATGCCCCAGCAGGTGCTCGACGTCCAACAGCAGAAAGTCCGCGACTCCGTGCGCAGCGCGCTGCTCCACTGGGCGGAAACCACCGGAGAAGCCACCGACTACACGGACAACCTTCCGCTCCAGTGCCTCCACCCCGTCGGCCACTGGTATGAAGTCCCGAATCTTTTGAGAAACGGCACGCTCGCCACACTGTTAGCAGAACGTCCGCAGCTCCAGACCCTCGTCCTCCACAACATCGACACCGTCGGCATGCACGTGGATCCTGCCCTGCTAGGCCACCACCTGGAAAGCGGTGCCGGACTCAGCTTCGAGGTCATCACCCGCCGCCTCGAAGACCGCGGCGGCGGCCTCGCCCGGGTCAACGGCCGCCCGCAGCTCGTCGAGGGCCTCGCCATGCCCCGTGAGGAAGACGAGTTCAATCTATCGTACTATAACAGCAATACCTGCTGGATCCAGATCGACGCCTTGCTTGCCGCATTCCACCTCACCCGCGCCGATCTCTCCGATGCCGAAA
>JAYWDF010000927.1:0-3095 GCA_043779985.1 Akkermansiaceae bacterium
GGAAGGCCGTATAAGATCGGATAATTAATGAAGACCGGTGGGACATTTGGCAACGACAAAGGCAGGGTGCTTTACGAAAACGGGACTTGGTGCGGGGGAACGTGGACACCTTTGGTTGCGCCCTCCCAGCTAAACTACGCAGGGTATCCCCAGACCGCTTTTGGCGTCTCGATCAATGACAACGACGTGATCTTTGGAAACAGCTCGCAGCAAGTCGGCCCTCTGGCCATTGAGTTCGCAAGCGTCCGTTGCTTCTGGAACACCCCCGCCGCGGCCCCGCAGTTGGTGAAGTCCAACAACAATCTCGGAAGTGGATACGCTGGCTGGCTTTCAAGCAGCTTGGCTTTTCACGGGGACACCTATCAGCTCCAGCTTTCGAACGACGGCCGCTTTACCGCCGAAACTTACTGGACGGAGGATGATCACCAGGACATGCGGACTGGTTATTGGAAACTTCCCGACGCGACCCATCCAATGGCATCCGAAATACCCGGTAGTTTTGGAGTGGACTGGAGCCAGGGACCGGACATGAAATGGGGTAAGGACGTAAATGCCTCCAAGGGAGTCATTTACGCACCGGGCCGGTTGCCAGATCTAACCATTATCCCTTTTAATGTCGCCACGATCCAAGGCACCGTCCTCGCCATGCCTTCTGCAAATAGCACCGCTTCCGCCCAAGTCTTCGTCAAGGGTACCTGGAAACCCAGTTCCGCCTACGCCAACGCCATCGATATTTCTTCCGGTGGGATCGCCATTGGCCGCAACCACGATGGGCTCACGGCCCCGACCCACATGAATGGCAAATGGACCGGCATCGAGCGCACCGCGCCCGGAGTTCCATCCGCGTGGAAAGATCAGACTGTAATTCTCCTCGACACCACCCCCGGCGGCTGGATCCTCGCCGGGCGTGGTAATACAGTTCCTCAATTAGAACATGCCGTCATGCTGCCGATCAAGGTGGATGGGGTAGATCCAGACTACGTGCCACCAACGTTGGCTCCAAATACTCCTGCTCCGGAACCACCGGAATATCTGGCGGGTGGCGTGGACCGGATCTCCATGATGGCGGAAGGGGGATCCGGTCGGGTCGCGGAGATGTGGATCATGGCACCCAACGGCGGTGCGTCCAACACCGTGCGGATTCGCAGTCCAGTGAGCGACACCTGTTCACTGACGCTTGCAAGCAATCCGGATGTCAGTTTCACCCCCGAGATTCTGAACCAGAAGGATACACAGGTCCAAGTGAGCGGCAAGAGCACGGACTCGGTGGATGATTCGGTGACTCTCAAGCTGGGCGGCACGCTGAACTCCCTTTCCGCCCCGATCAAAATCAAGGCGATGAAGAAGCGCATCGTGAATGTGGCGTTGCACAAGGTCATTGGTCTCGACGCGAATGGAGCGCCGACGCCGCCCGCTTACATGCCGATCCCTGCGGACTTGAAAGCTTATCTCGACAAGATCTACGGCCCGCAGGTAAACGTCACTTTTAATGTTACGCCCTTCGATGAAACGGGACCTGCGGGTGGGATTGATTTTGATTTGAACAACGATAATAAGCTCACCGGTGACAGCGGCAACTCTGAACGCGATGCGGCCACGCCCAACGCGAAGGCTGGCATCGTCTCCCTCTACATCAACATCGACGTCTGGGTGATTGGCGGATCCGTATCCCTGATGTATATGAATGGCTATTTGGAAGAACGCGCTTACGGAAACCGATTTCATGGGAACAAGATCCTAGTGGATGGCGACATGACCGGACTGACCTCCAAGTTCGTCGGCAAAGAAATGGACCACGTCCTGCACACCATCGCCCATGAGATCGGTCATGTGATGACGAGGGACAATCATCCGGGTGAGGAGCTAAATAAATCGACTTTAGTATGGGATGGGAACGGCGGGCGAGATCCCTATCTGAGAAAGCGCCTGATGTGCGCTGGTCCCTCTGCGGATCACAAGAATCCCGGGAAATGCCTCATCAAAAAGGAATGGGACAAGATCGAGGAATGGTTAAAATCAGAGGAAACAAGGTTTGGAAGAAGTTTATGAAAATATTAATACTCTCATTGGCCCTCGCTATTTTCTATCTCGGAGAGGAGGCTTATGCATTAACCTTCGAAGATCAGTTCCATGAACGATTGATGGAGATTGGGTGGAAGCAATCCTTATTGGAACTGGATCGATATTCCTCGAATGAGCAGAGATACATTCTCGGACGTGCCCTACATGCATTCGGTTCGGACCAGATCCCTCGTGATCCCGCACGACAAGAGAGTTTAGAAAAGGCCCAATCGGTGCTACTTGCGACCCCCGGCCACGCGAAATACTATCAGGATAAAATCGAGTCATTGCACGCAGAGGTGCTGGCGGACTCGAAGCTTTCCCAAGAGGAAAGGATGAAAATGCAGGACGCCGGAAAATCGCCGACCTATCCGGGCGATTACGAGGATTTCCGGTCGTCGGCCTTCCCGGTTTTAGGCCTGCTTCCAAGCAGTGAATCCGTGGCGGTTCTGGGGCATTTCCTGAACGACCCGGAAGGCTTGGACGGAAATAATATGTTCGGGCGCCGCATCGCCAAATCGGATTTTGTCCCCTATCCGGCCAACGCGGGTGCGGCGGTGATAGCCCTCCGCAAGCTCGGCATTGAGCGTCCCCCCATCCCCACCTCGCCGTATGCGGGCAGTGATGATTATGAAACGGCCGAGGTTGATGCCTGGAAAGGCTGGTGGAACGAAGTCAAAGACGGCAAGCGCACCTACCGCCTCATCGGTTCGCCTATCGAATATGGGCCGGACGGTCCCGCTTCCAAAGAAGCCATCCAGCGCACCGAGCGGAACCAGAAGCGGGATGCTGAGCGGTCGGCGGACCACAAGAAAGCCACTGCTATTACCGAACCCGCGTCTGTGATCACTCAGATCAGCAAGCCTTACTCCATCGCCGCGATCCTCGCCGCATGCGCGCTGGTGGCCGGGGCGGTTTGGTATTTCCTGAGAGGACGGAAGGCCGTATAAGATCGGATAATTAATGAAGACCGGTGGGACATTTGGCAACGACAAAGGCAGGGTGCTTTACGAAAACGGGACTTGGTGCGGGGG
>JAYWDF010000928.1:0-21768 GCA_043779985.1 Akkermansiaceae bacterium
GACGCTCGGATTTGCGTGCGTTGAAGTAGACTTGGTTGACGCCGAGCATGACATTTTCAAAAGCGGTCATCCACGGCAGCAGGCAGGGCGACTGGAAAACCACCCCGCGGTCAGGACCGGCCTCGTCGGTCTCGCGGCCGCCGAGGATCATCGAGCCTTCCGTGACACCCGTGAGTCCGGCGACCATGGCCAGCACGGTGGATTTCCCGCAGCCGGAGTGGCCGATCAAGGTGACGAACTCGCCTTGCGCAAGGTTGAGGTTGAAGTCCTTGACGATGACGGCCGGCCCCTTGGGCGTCGGATAGGCCTTGGAGAGCTTGAAAAGTTCGAGAATAGGTGCTTGGGAATTCATGACGCCTCGATTTTGAGTTCTTCGCGTTCAAGCCGTGAGCGGCGGCGCGGTTTGGGTTTATCAAACAGGGTGAATACTCGTTTCACTCCGAGGTCCTCTGGCAGGAGATCGGGGATGGAAAGTTTCTTCGTCAGCGTGGGCGTGCTATCGCGTTTCGCGTCGAGCAGGGTGGTAACTAACCGGAGCTTGAGCTCGGCGAATTCCACGCTCTTTGCCATTTCGCGACGGAAGCGGGGACGGGGAATGGAAACGGCGATCTCCGGCCCAAGGGTGGCTCCCTCAGCACCTGGCAGCAGGGGGATGACCCGGTTTGCGACGAGCAATGCCTCGTCCGGATCATTGGTGATCCAAATGACGGTGGTGCGGTTTTTCTCCCAGATGTCGGCGATTTCATCCTGAAGCGTGGCGCGAGTCAGGGCATCGAGCGCGGAGAGCGGCTCGTCCAGTAACAGGATTCGGGGATTGGCAGCGAGGGTGCGGGCGACCGAGACGCGCTGGCGCATGCCTCCTGAGAGTTCGCGCGGATATTTCGCCGCGGCGGGCGTGAGCTTCACCATGTCCACATAATCGCCGGTGCGGGCGGCGCGATCCCTTTCAGATAGATCAGGAAAGATTTGGTCGACGGCGAGGCGGATGTTTTCGGTGACGGTGAGCCATGGCAGGAGCGAGTAGTTTTGAAAAACGATGCCACGCTCGGGTCCCGGGCCACGGATGATTTCGCCATCCATCTTTGCGCTTCCGGTGTCCGGCTTCAACAGGCCGGCGACGAGATTAATCAGCGTGCTCTTTCCGCTGCCGGAGTAGCCGATGATAGAAACGAAGTCACCTTCCTCGATGCTGAGGTCGATGTCGCGCAGGACGGTGTTGCGCTCGTTAGGACGGCCGAAGGCCTTCGAGACGCCGGAGAGTTCAAGAATAGGTCTCATAAGTCATATTGGTCAAATACGTGCCATTTCATCAAGCCGTGCGGAAGCGGCCTTCGATGAGACTCATGGCACGGTCGAGGACGTAGCCGATGACACCGATGGTGAGGATGGAAAGGATGATGTGGGCGTAGCTGTTGGCATTGTATTGCTGCCAGAGGAAGCCGCCGACGCCGGGCTTTCCGATGAGCATTTCCACAGCGACGATCACCAGCCATGCGATGCCGAGCGAGAGGCGGAAGCCGGTGAACATGTAGGGCAGGGCCGATGGGATGAGGATCTTGAAGAGGGTCTTGGATTTGGAAAGCTTCAAGACCTTCGCAACATTCAAATAGTCCTGCGGAACAGCGCGGACGCCGACGGCGGTGTTGAGCACGGTAGGCCACATGGCGCAGATGGCGATGGTGAAGAGCGCCGCGGCGTCGGAGGTGCCGAAGACCGAGCGGCCGCTGGCATCCATGACCTTCAAGCCGCTGAAGAGCACCATGCCGAGGGGGAGCCACGCGAGTGGGGAGACGGGGCGCAGGATTTGGATGATCGGGTCAAAGGCGCGGCTGAAATTCTTCGAGAGACCCAGGAAAAATCCGATAGGAGTGCCCACGATAAGCGCGATGGCGTAGCCTTGGGCGACGAGTTTCAAGGAGAGCCAGGCGAAGCGGAGGATGCCTTGGTCGAGTTCGCCGCGTTTGGCAAAGGGCTCAACAATGTAGGGCTTGCTGGCGGTCCACGTTTCCGAAGGAGAGGGTAGGTTTTTAGAGAGGCCGAAGCGCTCGGTCTTGGTCACCTTGTCGCCCCAGTCGTCCACGGAAACCGTGGTCTTGCCATGACCGGCGACAAGCGCCCAGCCACCCAGGCAGATGAGGAGCGCGATGGAGGGAAGGAGGATGGCGTCGAGCTTGAGTTGATAGAAGAGTTTCATGGGATTGGAAAATGAAAAGTTGGGGGGCGCCATAGGTCCCCCCAACGGGCTGGAGCGAGGCGCCCCAGCCCGTGATGAGATCAGCCTTTGAGCGTCTTGACGGCGAAGGACTTGGCGTAAGCTTCCATGTCGCCAGCGGGGTCAAAGCTGGAGCCGTCGAAGAATGCTTCCTTGGAGGTGCTAACACCACCGTGGGTGTAGCCGATTTCCTTCATCGCTTCCTCGTAAATGTCGGCACGCATGACTTGTTTGGCGATGCCTTCATAGTCCGGTGCGCCATCCGTGAAGCCCCAGCGGCGGAGCTGGGTGAGCCACCACTTGGCATACTTGGGCTGCGGGTAGTTGCAGTTGCGGTCGCTGAAGATCATGTAGTTCGGATCGCGGAATTTGCGACCGTCGCCCATGTCATACTTGCCTTGAAGGCGTGGCAGGATGGCTTCAGGCGGACAGTTGATGTAGGTCGGCGCGCTGACGATGGTCGCTTGTTCGGGACGGTTGTCCATTTTGTCGAGCCAGACACTGGCCTCGTGGAGCGCCTTGAGGACGGCCTTGACGGTCTTGGGATTCTTGGCGGCGAACTCCTCGGTGAAGGCGCAGACTTTTTCCGGATGATCCTTCCAGATGTCCTGGGTGTTGATGGCAGTAAAGCCGATGTCATCCTTGATAGTCTTGGCATTCCATGGTTCGCCGACGCAGAAACCGTCCATTTTTCCAGCCTGCATGTTAGCGACCATCTGAGGCGGCGGGATGGTGATGAGGGATATGTCCGCTTCGGCGCCTGCGGCGTTGCCCGGATTGATGCCGCCGGCGGCGAGCCAGTAGCGGAGCCACATCGCGTGGGTTCCCGGCGGAAAGGTCATGGCGAACGACATGGGAGCGCCGGCGGCTTTGGCCGCATCCACGAGTGGCTTGAGGGCCTTGGGGTCTGCCGCGACCTTGCCCTTGAGTGATTTGGAAAGGCTGATGGCCTGGCCGTTACGATTGAGGATCCAAGGGGCGATCATCGCCTTCTTCGGCGCGCCGCCGAGGCCCATGGAGGAGGCGATTGGCATGCCGAGGAGCATGTGGGTGGCCTGGATGTCGCCGTTGGAAAGCGAGTCGCGGATGGCGGCCCAGCTAGCACCTTTGGTGACCGTGGAGTTGATACCGTATTTTTTGAAGAAGCCCTTTTCATGAGCGATGATGATTGGCGAACAGTCAGTTAGAGCAATAATGCCGAAGTTGACGTTCGGGGATTCAGGGGATTCGCTGGCGGTCTGGGCCCCAACCCATCCGGCGGGAAGCCCCGAGGCAAGTAGCCCAAGCGCGGTGGCCTTGGTGGATGCTGATAGAAAACTGCGGCGTGATAGTGCGTGTGGTGATTCCATAGTGAGTTGAATGGTGTCGGATGTGGATATAGCGGTCTGAGTGCCAATTTGAATTTTATGAAAATCCCCTCGCGGATGTGGGCTCATCGACGGAATGAAGTGGGCTCATGCATCTTGGCAACACAGGGTTGCAGCGTGGAACAGGTCCTCGCGGTAGATGCGGGAAAGTGAACCGCAAGTCACATCCGGCAGGATGCCGATGCTGCGGAGGCCTGCGAGCACCCAAGATGCCTTCTCGACGGTCGGTCGATTCACCGAGTCTCCATGAAAGACGTGGAATGCTGAAGCGACGGGCGCGCCCACGCCCGTATTGAAGTGGCTTCCGAGACTATTTTTGAGGACATTCTCGGATGCTCCGGTGTAGGCCTTAAGCGCGAGAATCGACACCATGTCGGATCTAAATTCCGGATCCTGACACAGCTTGCATGCATCCAGCAAGGCTGCGACGAGGGCGATGGACTCATCTTTCCGCTCGTTGAGGAACTTCCCTGAAACGAGCAAGACCTTCTCGGGGTGACCGTGCGAGAGGTCCGAGGAGGTAGCGGGGCACCATCCTACGTTAGAAAGGACGGATTCGGAGTTCCAGGGCTCGCCTACGCAATAGCCGTCAATATGGCCGGCCTTAAGGTGGCGGGGCATAAGCGGCGGCGGAAGAAAGATGATCTCCACATCCGCCGGGCATGACAGCCCGTGACGTTTCAACCATTGATAGAGCAGGATGTGGTGGGAGGAATATCGATGAGTCGCGGCCAGGGTGAAAGGACGATCCTTTTTCCATGAGTTCAGGAGGTAGTGTTGCAATCCTTCGCCCTTGCCGATCTCGGAGGGCTTTAATTCGTTTGAAAGCGTGATCGCATTTCCGTGAAGATTCAGGATTAAGGGGACGGCGACCTCACAGCGGAGCTCGCTAAATCCCAAGCCGAGTGCAAACGCAATGCCGGCAATTGATTGGGCGGCATCCAAATCGCCATAGAACATTTTATCTCTAACACTCGCCCAGCCCATTTCCCTGGAAAGGACTACATTCAATCCGTAGCGCTTGAAAATTCCCGTTTCCATGGCCACGGCGATCGGGGCACAGTCGCTCAGTGGGACGAAGCCAAGCCGGAGTGGAGTGATGACTCGTTGGCTACGTAGTTGCAGATCCATAAGGTACCCTTAGCGCGTGGAATGCCAAATGCTGCAATTTGGCATAAGCCGTGCTCATGCATTCCAGACTTTCAATGAAAGCGCCTCATTATGGACTGGGTTCCCGATTTAAGACAGTTACGAGCATTTGTCGCCGTGGTAGAAGAGGGTAGTTTTACACTGGCCGCGCGACGGATATTTGTTACCCAGTCGGCGGTCAGTCACTCGCTGAGAACCCTTGAGGAGCAACTTTCATGCCGCTTGCTGGATCGGACAGGAAAAAGAGTCGCCGTGACCGCCGAGGGCGAGTTACTGCTGAAACGCTGCAAGCGTGTGATTTTCGAGCTGGAACAAGCCAGTCGCGATCTCGACGGGTTACGCCGTTGGGGCCAGACACGGATTCGGATTGGTGCGCCGCACAGTCTGTGTCATTTCCTGATTCCATCGGTGTTGCGTGAGTTTCGCGATTGTTTTCCCCGTTGTGAGCCGGTGATTGAGGCTGGGGATACCACCCTGCTCTTGGATCGCTTGAGCAGTTCGGAGCTGGATCTTGTTGTCGGTTTGAAACCGCGGGGCCGGGGCGACGAAGGTTACCGACCGATGTTTACCGACCAACTTGCATTTGTGGTTTCACCGTTTCATCCGTGGGCTATCGACGGGGCTTCGGTATACGGTTCGATCAATGACCAACAGTTCATCATTTACGCTAAAGCGACCGAAACCCATCGGTTGATCGAAGAGTGGCTTGAGCAAAAAGGAGGGCGCGGCAAGAAGCCTCTCGTGCTCGGGGATATGCAGGCGATCAAGGAGATGGCGAAGCTCGGTATCGGGGTTGGGATCGTCGCACCCTGGGTCGCGGCCCGCGAAATCAGCGACGGTAGTTTAAAGGTCGTGAACATCGACGAACCCGGTATCGACCGGGAGTGGGGAGTGTTTCATTCTCCGAAGCGGGAGCCAAGCCTGGTTGAGGAGGCGTTTATCGGACTTTGCGAAATGGCGTTTGCCGCAATGCCTAACACTCCGTCGGCATAGAAAAAGGCCACTACGTTTTGAACGAAGTGGCCTTTCCCATTTTGCAACCGACTACCAACCGTCAGAAGGTATAATCCAGCTCAATCGAGACCTGGGATGTCGTAGGAAGACCTGCGTTCTTCTTGTTAGCCACAAAGATGTCACCGTTCGATTCAAATTGTGCGAACTTGGCGATCGCGGTGAAGTTATCGTCAAACTTCTTGGTCAGCACGGAGTCATATTCCCAGCCGTAGCCGGTGGAGACTTCATTGTCGCCATAGGCATGGAGCACGTTTAACCATTTGATGCCGCAGAAGATCGGCACGGTGTGTGAGAGGTAAACATCCGTCAGGCCATTGTGGGTCCCTTCAATCCGGCCGCCGATGAATACGTCGGCAAAGCCGTTGAACGCATGGACGGTCGCGAGAGGGGTCTTGAATCCCGCGTCAAGGTGTTCGACGCCGAGCGTGAGCGCCTGGGTGCCAAAATTCTTGGTCGCCGTGAAGTGGGCGTAGAGCGCCTCGTCATCAGCAGCGGCTCCGGCCTCATCCTGATAGGCAAGCTCACCATACAAGGTCAGGCCGAGAGCCTTGCCTTTTGCGCTGATTCCGAAGGTGTTGTTATCCCAGCTTGGTCGGTCCTGGAAGTCCATCAGATAGGCATAGGCTCCAAGAGTGATACCTTTGATCCCCGCATAGGAAGCATTGAACAAATGAACGTTCGCTCCGATGTCCTGAACATTCGAGAAGGTCGGGGTGAGCGGTGAGTCAGCATCGGAGCCGAAGATCCTGTTGACTTGGTCGACGTAAGCGTAATTGAGCGTGAGCCCGTCGATGGAAGTGTTTGAGAGCGAGATCGCATCGAACGTTTGCTCATTCTGGCGCCAGCCCACGTTGCCGATGAACGCCGCATTGTCATAGATGATCCGCTGGCGGCCGATCTTGGCAATAGTGTCGAATCCGGAATATTGGAGGTAGCCCTGATTGAATTCGTTAGTTTCGGGATCGGCGATGATCGTGTTGCGGGAATCGTAGGGATCGGCGTAAATGCCGGCTCCACCGTTGTAATCGTCAATCACGGCTTGGCTGAATTCACCCTCGATCACCGCGCTAAAGCCGTTCCAGGCTTTGGTCTTCAGGCCGACACGCTCGCGGACGGTGAGTGCGTGGGAAGGATCCAGGCCGTCGACATCACGGAACTCATAGCGGGCCCGTGCGTCGATCGTGGGGGTGATCCACGGCTCGGGCTTAGCCTGAAGCGTAGTTTCCAAATCAGGATTACCCGCATGAAGCAGGCTGGCGGTGGATAGGAATAGTGCGACTTTCGTTTTCATGGATAATTTATAGGATGCTTTGAAGACAGGTAGGGAATAGCTGGATCCTTGCCATAGTGGCGTGGATGGGAATTCTCCCGGTGAATTGGATTTCCGACGAGAATGAGCGTGGGTCATCGCGGTTAAATTGAATTTCCGGTTACGGTCCATGGGTTGGGCCGGGCGCAAGGGAAGTGGACGGTGTTCATGACGTTATTTGGACAGAATCCGTTTCCGGCGTCATTGTGCTGGAAAAGGTGGAACCTTCAATAAAAAAAGAATGAATTTTCGTCAAATTGCGTAGACACATTCGGATCTTGTGAATTCCGCCTCCTAGATCAAGCGGATGCAGAACGGGTAGCGGTGCCATTCACCCTTCTGCGCAGCAATGGCGGCGAGAATCTCTGCTACGATCGCCAAGACCTGCACCAGAATGATCACCGGAATCAGAAGGACTCCCACAAAAACAAACAACAGGACAAACGTCACCGAACCGAGGCAGAGCATCACCAAGAGCATCGTGAGTTGAAAATTCAGCGCCTCGCGACCGTGATGGTCGAGAAAAGCGCTCTGATCCTTTTTGACCAACCAGAGGACAAGAGGCCCGATAAATCCGGTGAAAATTCCCAACAGGTGACAGAAAAGGGCCAGAGTCCTTTCATCCTCGGTCACCACGGGAGCGCTCATCGAGGGGAGTGGAAAGAGGGGCATGGGTGGCGGCAGCGCGGTCGGAAGCGGTGGTGGGGCAGGGGAGTTGCCGATTGCTGAATCCTGCATGAGCGTTAGGGTTTTCCCGCCTGGATGAAATTGACCACATCCGCACGGCACTTCGTCAAATCAGCAGGATTTAGATAGAACATGTGGCCGCCGTCAAAGTAAGTCGTCGAGATGTTTTTGCGGATGTTCTCCGGTAAGTCCAACATGTGCCTGACCGAGTAAGCGACGCTCTCCGGAGGAGTCGCAAGGTCCGTGCGGCCCGCCATCACGAGTACCCGGAGGTGCGGATTATCTCTCATGGCGGAGGCGAGGCGGCCACTGAGATTGACGACCTCATTGCTCGCATTCCAGCGCCATGGTTGTACTTTCCCCGTGAGGATCTCATAAGGCTGGTCCTCCTTGTATCCTAACTCGCGCCCCAGGTAATCGAGCATCGCGGTGGAGAACGCCCCGTAGGCGAGAGAATAGGAAGGATCATAGTCCGGCTGTTCCGCGGCCTTGTCCGTGGAATCCCATGCGACTCGCCCGTCAAAGCGACCTAGCACTTTGCCTTCCTTGCGCAGCAATTCGCAGCGGAAGAACGTGGAGTCGAGGCGCAAGTCATGAGCGATCCAGGTGGCTGCATCGATGCCGGTGAATCCTGCCAATTTATCCGCGAGAGTCGTCCGAGTGGCGGCATCCAGAGCCACCCCCTTGAGAAGACCCGCCGCATAATCGCCGAAGGCGAACTCGGTGCACTCTTTGACCAATGCATCGCGGTCTCCCTCGATTTTCTTGTGGAAACTGGCGACCCCGGTTAGAGACGGCAGGAAAACCTCATAAGCCAGATCGTTGCCTTGGGCAGGCTGTAGCGTCGAGAAATCGAGTAGCGTGGAGAGCAGGACCACTCCATTGAGGCTCATGCCATAGCGGGATTGCAAATGGTGGGCGAGGCCGGCTGCACGGATGCCGCCGTAGGATTCGCCGAGAAGATACTTCGGCGAGGACCAGCGGTCATGCTCGCTGACCCAGCGCCGGATGAAATCACCGACGGACTCGATGTCTTCATCCAGGCCATGGAATTCGCCTGGTTTCACGTCTTTCTCCGCACGACTGTAGCCCGTGGAAACCGGATCCACGAACACCAGGTCACAGACATCCAAAATACTCAATGGATTGTCCGCCACACGGGTTGGCGGAAACGGAGCGATCGTGCCATCGCCCGGGAGCTTCATAATCTTCGGTCCAAGGACCCCGATGTGCAGCCAGACCGCCGAAGAGCCAGGGCCGCCATTAAAGGCAAACATCACAGGCCGGTTGGAAGCATCCTTTGCATCAGTGCGCTCATAACTGACATGAAAGATGGATGCCCGGGCTTTCCCGTCATCCGCCTTGAGGATCAGCTTACCAGTGGTCACCTTATAGGGGATTTTACTGCCGTTAATGGTCACCGTCGCTTCGCGGACGACCGGTTCGATCACCTTGGGCGGCGGCGTCTCCTTGGCAGCGGGTTCGGTGGGCTTTTCCACCTCCGGAGCAGCGCCGGAGACGAGGAGATTCAGGCTGATGAAAATGGGGACGAGCAGTCGCATGGGCAGGATCGTAGGGACGAAACCGGCTTTGTCGATGGCTGGCGTCGGCTTTGAAGGGTGAAAAATCGAGTGCAGAACCCGCTCAACCCGCACGCATGGCCTCGATTTCCGCCCGCACCATTTTCACCAGCTCGGGTGGGCCCAGCACTTTGGCCTGACTGCCAAAACTGAGAACCCAGCGCAACACCTCCTCAAGCCGACCAATTTCAAAACGAATCTCAATACGGGTGCCTTTCGCATTTAAAGCGACCAACTCCTGCGTCGGGTGCCAACGGCGCTCTTGGGCAAGACGGGCGGCGTAGTCCTTCAGTTCGACCCTGACGAGCTGCCGGGAATAGTCACCGGCGACGCTCCAAATCCCAAACGATTGCTGCAAATAGTCGTTTCCCACGAAATCGGCTGGCCTCTCGAAAGTCTTCGCCGTCACCTTGAAGCGACTCATGCGGGGCAAGGCAAAGGTGCGTAAAGCGCCCCGCTCCAGATCCAGTGCGATCAGATACCAACCTCCGTCCACTTCGCCCAAATGCAACGGCTGGACCCTCCGTAGCTCGGAAGTATCCGCTCCTAGTTTTCGATAAAAAAACGTTGTAACAAGTTGATTAAGAATTGAATCCGCAAGATCACCGAAGAGTTTGATGTCACGGGGACTGGGCTCGATGACCTTGCGGGAAAAGGCGTCGTCCAGATCACTCCACGAGAACTGGATCTTGCCCAGCATGCCACGGGTCAGTTTCGCAAATACTTTCTGCATGACCCCGGCCAGAGGCGTGCCACGCAGTGATTCCAAGGCGGTGCGAGCCAGGAACAATCCAGCCAGATCTTCCGCCGTCGTCTGGAAAACGGGAAAATCCGAAACGTCTGCGTCGTAGTAGAAGCCGTGCAGAGTTTCCTCGTATTTCACCGGCAGCTTGAGCTCGTCGCGCATGAAGGTGATGTCACGCTGGACCGTCTTGCGCTGGACGCTGAGCTCAGCCGCAAGCTGGGTGCAGTTCGGATAACGACCGCTGCGGATCGCCGAGTGGATTTCATAAATCCTAAAGATGGGACGGCGGGATTTACCAGACGAGCCGTTCCCATTCGCCATGAGATCCGCGACGGTGCTTGGGATGTGCTTCATTGAGGTGGATGCAACCGGCTTTCACCGCCAAGCACCAGCTTGGAAAGCTGCCCAATCGCAGATTTAAAACTTGTTACAATATATGTAATGCGGAGTCTGATCCGACAGCTCAAGGCAATGGTATGGGGCGCGATTTCTACCCACGTGAGCCACTTCGGTTCCGTTCCCCTATGAGAAACGTTCGACAGGCACGCATGCCTCCCCAGTCGGTCGAGTTCCAATCAGCCTCCCTTGGCAGCGAGTTTCGCCAGGATCGCAGCATCCACAATGAAGGTCCCGGTTCCGATTGGCTTGACCGCCTCGCTGGCACCGATTTGATATTCGAATGCCTTGACCGGTTTTGCATCAGCGACTTCCGGCATCAAATACACCCGGATCGTCATGACCTCCTTGCCGGTGGCCCCCTCGAGCTTTTTCACCGAATATTGGACTTCGTTCGCACCGTCCAGCGCTCCGCCGATGACGATTTGAGCTTCCTTGGCATTTGCGAACCGGTGACGGCTGATTTTGTTAATTTGGACCTGCACTTCGCGCCCAGGGCAGAACACATAAACTTTAGCCACATACTTGGCTGGCTGGGCGGCAATCGGTGTCGGTGGAATCACGCCGTCTGGCTGGGCCTCGGGAGTTTCCTTTAAATACTTGAGATTGCCGGCCGCAAGCTCCTTGCGCACGGATTCGAGGGCCACGAGATTCACGAAGTCCGCCCGGTCGTAGAGCCATCCCCCACTGCCTTTTACAAAGGAGAGAACGAGCAGATTCTCAGTTGGCTCACCTCCGACGCCGAAATCGATTTTCCCGAAATACGACGCCTTGGCGGTAGGACCGTTTTGTTTCGCCTCTAGAAAAGTCAGCCCCTGAAGCGAGGGCGGCGGTGCGGGCAATTCGAAAACCGTTGCGGGAAAAGGTTGCTTCATCGAGACAATCTTGTTGCGCACTTCCACCCGCCGATGTTCGGCCGTCACCCGTTGCCAAGCCGATGCATCACGCCGGATCATCGCCTCGCGCCAAGCGCTGTAAGTCGTTTCCAGAGCTGGCCGCAGATTCTCCTGGGCTGCTGCTAGAGTGGCGAAAACCAAGGAAAACGTAAAAATCAGACGCTTCATATGCGAAACGATTGGACAAGATGGCCTATCCCACAACAAACAAATTGCACGCCGATCGGTTTGAGCACGGCGGGATTTCAACTATGAGCAAGATTTTGCAGAGAGTGGCGCCGATTGGCGAAGCACGGGACCGGGAAATTCTCAAGGATGCCGCGACTTACGTTTATGCACAGCGCCCTGAGGGCGACGTGCTGGCGCACCTCTTTCTTCCGGACAAAAGTGGCGACGCCCCCCGCCCGATCGTCGTCTTTTTCCACGGCGGTTTTTGGGATTCACCTACGCCGACGCAGTTTGTTCCTCACTGCCTGCACTTCGCCAGCCGCGGTGCCGTAGCCGTAGCGGCCGAGACTCGGACGCTGGCCAAACACGGCACGGGCCCGTTAGAGGCGATTGAGGACGCGCGGGATCTCATCCGCTGGCTGCGCTCCAATGCCGATACCTTCAATCTCGATCCCAACAAGATCACCATCGGCGGTGCCGGCGGCGGCGCCTATTTGGCGTTACTCACCTCCCTGCCAAAGCCCAAGGATTTGCCGCCCGTTGACGGATTCGATTGCGCGCCCCAGGCGCTGCTGCTTTTCAGCGCCTTGGTGAACACTTCGACCAAAGGTCCCGCGGCGGATCGCTTCGGCGATGGGAAAATGGCTAAAAACCTGAGTCCTACCAAACTCGTTCGGCGCAAGCTTCCTCCGATGCTGTTCTTCCACGGGAAGTCCGACCGGATCACCCCGTTCGACGAGGTCGAAAAGTTCCGTCGTCGCCTGCGCTGGCGCGGCAATGCCTGCGAGTTGATCGACTTCGAGCGCGCAGAGCACAGCTTTTTCAATTTCAACGTGAGCCACAAGAACTTCGAGCGGACGATCTGCGCTGCCGATCAGTTTCTGGTCAGCCTCGATTTGTTAGCGCCGGATGAGAGTTCCGCCGTTTGAAGCTCCACGTGCCTCCCGTTGCCACCGCTCGCAAGATGCGAACGGCGACGGTGAAAGGCATAGTTCCTGCTTGGCAGCGCCCGTGACCTGTCGTTTATTCCCGCGCCTGCCCGGGATTGCGCCCCGGGCCCGGTTTTCCTGATTTTCTGATGAATGCGTTTTACCACTCAAGCTCCCCGTTGGTCTCCGGCTCCTTACACCGGCTCTCACAAGAACACGACAATTGTGGCATGGGCGCGATCGCTCATTTACAAGGAAAGCGCAGTTACCAAATCTTGGATTACGCCCTGACTTCGGTCTGTTGCATGACCCACCGCGGTGCCGTGGATGCTGATATGAAGACTGGCGACGGCTCCGGCGTCCTCACCCAGATCCCCTACCCGCTTTTTAAGAAAGCTTCGGAAAAACTGGGGCATTCCATTGATAATGAGAATGATCTGGCAGTAGGTGTATTCTTTCTCCCCAGAACGGACTCGTCAACGGCTGGAGTGATCCGGAAGCTTGCGGCAGAGATCGTGGGGAAACGGAACATTTTCTGCGTCGGCTGGCGCGAGGTCCCCGTGGACACGGACGCACTTGGAAAAATCGCCCTCGCGAGTCGGCCCCAGATCGAGCATCTGATCATGGCGCGCCCAAGCGGGATGGATGAGGATCAATTCGAGCGCCAACTCTACCTGTGCCGCCGCGAGATCGAACACCGGACCAAGGAAGTCCAGGGCTTCTACATGCCCTCCTTTTCCAGCCGCCTGATTTCTTACAAGGCGCTGGCCATGCCCGCTGCGTTGCGAGCATTTTATTTGGATTTCAGCGACCCTGACTACCAAGTCGCCATCGCTCTCTACCACCAACGTTTCTCGACCAATACCTTTCCGGCGTGGCCACTTGGGCAACCCTTCCGGATGATGTGCCACAATGGCGAGATCAACACGGTGGAAGGAAACCGCAACTGGATGACCTCACGTGAGGAATTTTTCGCCTCGCCGGTGTGGGGCAACGACATCGAGTTGGTGAAAAACCTGATCCGCCACGGCGAATCCGACTCCGCCTCACTCGATCACGCGCTTGAGTTGCTCATTCTCTCCGGACGTTCACCCGAGCACGCCATGTGCATGCTCGTCCCGCCCGCCTACCGCAATGACGAGGACATTTCCGACGAGCTGCGGGCGTTCTACCAATACATCCGCTCGTTTTCCGAGCCGTGGGATGGACCGGCGGGCCTCGTGTTCACGGATGGAACGAAATTGTGCGCCTCTCTCGACCGCAATGGACTTCGCCCGTCCCGTTACAAACTGACGTCTGACGGCATCCTCTACATCGGTTCCGAAGCGGGAGCGGTGGTTTTCGATGATGCCACCGTCATCCGCAAAGGGCGCCTCGGTCCAGGGCAGATGATTTCCGCCAACACCGCCACCGGGGAATTCAAATACGACCGCCAAATCAAGGATGAGCTCGCCCAGCAGAAGCCTTACCGGCGTTGGATCGATGAAAATCGGGTCGATCTGCGAAAATTCGTTTCGCCTGCGGCACACGTGCCTGAAATCGACTTCTCGCCGCTGGACCTTTCCCGCCAGCAGGTCGCCCACGGGATTTCGCTCGAGGAGCTCGATATGGTATTCCCACCAATGATCAAGGGCGCGCAGGAAGCAGTCTTTTCGATGGGCGATGACATCCCACTTGCGGTGCTCTCAAGCTATCCACGCTTGCTATACACCTATTTCAAACAGCTGTTCGCTCAAGTCACAAACCCTCCGATCGACCCCATTCGTGAGTGGGCGGTGATGTCTCTCGGGGCGGGTCTTGGCCCGGAACGAAACCTTCTCGTGGAGACACCGGAACACTGCCACACCGTGAGTCTCGACAGTGCGATCTTGTTTGAGCATCAGCTTGAGAAAATCAAACACCTCGACGAACAGGGCTTCCCGTCGCTCGTGCTGGACTGCACCTGGCCCGTTTCCACTGGAGCAGTCGGGATGAAATCCCGCTTGGACGAACTCTGCCTCGAGGCCGAGACTGCCGTGCAGAATCACCGCAATATCCTGATTCTCTCGGATCGCGCCACTTCCAGCGAGCGAGTCCCGATCCCCACCCTCTTGGCAGTCGGCACGATTCATCACCACCTCACACGGATTCGCACCCGCTTGCGCACCTCGCTCGTCGTAGAGTCCGGGGAAACCCGCGATGTCCACCAGATCGCCTGTTGCTTCGGTTTCGGAGCCACCGCGATTTGTCCCTACCTTGGCTATGCCACCGTCCGGCAACTGGTGGCGGCCGACTCAGGGAAAAGCAAACTCGGAGAAATCAGCGCCCAGAAGGCGATGACGAACTACCGCAAGGCGCTCGAGAAGGGCATTCTCAAGATCATGTCGAAAATGGGCATCTCAGTGCTCAACTCCTACCAAGGCGCCCAGACGTTTGAAGCCATCGGCGTCGGCACCGATGTCGTTAACTTTGCCTTCACTGGCGTGCCCTCGAAAATAGGCGGCGTCGGCTTCACCGAAATCGCCGATGAATCCCTGATTCGGCACCGCGCTGCATTTGAAACAGACGTTTCCAACGGTGCGACACTCAACCTCGGAGACCCTGGCTATAATCGTTATCGCAAGACCGGCGAACGCCACGTTTACACGACCGAAGTGATCAAAAACTTCCACACCTACGTCAAATCCGGCAAGTCCGAGGATTACGAGGAATATGTGCGTGTCGCATTGGAAACCAATCCTGTAGCAATTAAAGACCTGATTGAATTCGTGCCTGCCAGCAGCGGCGCAGTGCCCCTTGCGGAGGTGGAGACTATGGAGTCGATCCGCCGCCGTTTCACCACGGCTGCGATGTCGCTGGGAGCCCTTTCACCCGAAGCCCATGAGACCCTTGCCATCGCGATGAACCGCATCGGCGGCAAATCAGACTCTGGCGAAGGTGGTGAAGACCCGGTCCGTTACAAGCCTTACCCGAATGGTGATTTCGCCCGCTCCTACATCAAGCAGGTCGCGTCCGGGCGCTTCGGCGTTTCCGCGTATTACCTCGTCAACGCCGGCGAATTGGAAATCAAAATGGCCCAAGGTGCCAAGCCCGGCGAAGGCGGTCAGCTTCCAGGTCACAAGGTCAATGCCCTGATCGCCCGACTCCGGAACACCCAGCCGGGGGTTCAGTTAATTTCGCCGCCGCCGCATCATGACATCTATTCGATTGAGGACCTCGCCCAGCTGATCCACGACCTCAAGGAAGTGAACCCGCGGGCCAGGATCACGGTGAAACTCGTCGCAGAGTCCGGAATCGGACCGGTCGCCGCCGGTTGCGCCAAGGCCTCTGCCGACAATATTCTCATCTCCGGCCACGACGGTGGCACCGGCGCATCCCCGCTCTCCTCCACCAAGCACGCAGGCTCCCCTTGGGAGCTCGGCCTCGCGGAAGCCCAGCAAACGCTCCTGATCAACAACCTGCGCGACCGCGTCGTCCTCCGCACTGACGGAGGAATCCGCAACGGTCGCGATGTCGTGATCGCCGCGATCCTCGGTGCCGAGCAGTTCAACTTCGGCACCACCGCCATGATCGCCATGGGCTGTGTCTACGTCCGCAAGTGCCACTTGAATACCTGCCCGGTCGGCATCGCCACCACTGATCCGAAATTCCGCGCGAAGTTCAAAGGCACGCCGGAAATGGTTATCAACTACTTTACCGCCGTCGCCGAAGAAGCCCGCCGTCACATGGCCCGCCTCGGAGTGCGCTCGCTCGATGAACTCATCGGCCGCCCGGAATACCTGAAGCAACGGCATATCCCGGACCACCCCAAGGCGAATACCCTGGACCTCAGCGCGCTCCTCAAGGACGTCGTCCCTTCCCTCGCCGAGCAGTCGGGACAGTCGCCTGAATCGATTTCCCGAATTTGTACGAAAGTCCGCAACGACGGCCTCACCAAACGGGAAATTGATCTTCAAATCCTCGGCGATCTCGTTGCGGTGATTTCCAAGCGCGAGGCCCCCCAATCCCCGGAATATGGCGAAAACTCGGTTTCCCCAGAGGTTCTCGAGGCCATCCAACTGCTCCCAGATCGCCCTCCAGTCGCCCTGAGCTACGACGTCGTCAATACCAACCGGAACATCGGCACCCGCCTCTCCGGCCGCATCGCCGAAGTCCATGGTGACCGCGGCTTGGCCGCGAACTCGGTCCACATCACCTGTCGTGGCAGCGCGGGCCAGTCCTTCGGCTGCTTCCTCGTATCCGGAGTGAAACTCGAACTCATCGGCGAGGCCAACGATTACGTCGGCAAGGGCATGGCCGCCGGTGAAATTATCATCCGAGTGGCTGAAACCGCCAAGTTTGACGCCGCGACTAACACCATTTGCGGCAACACCTGCCTCTACGGCGCCACCGGTGGCAAACTCTTTGCCACCGGCCGCGCTGGCGAGCGCTTCGCCGTTCGGAACTCCGGTGCCACCACCGTCGTCGAGGGCGTCGGTGATCACGGCTGCGAATACATGACGAACGGCACCGTCGTCATTCTCGGGAAAACCGGGAAAAACTTTGGTGCGGGCATGTCCGGCGGCACCGCTTATGTGTACGACGTCGACGGGAAATTCTTCTCGCGCGTTAATTCGGAAATGATCGTCGCACTTCCAGTCAAGCGCGCTCAGGACATCGCCGAAGTCAAAGCCCTCATCGAGCTTCACCACGAGCGCAGTGGAAGTGTTCAAGCCAAGGCGCTGCTCCAAAACTGGGAGGAAACCGCCCTCAAACTCGTGCGCGTCATCGCGAAGGAACGCGCCGAACTCGAGGCTGCCGAGGAACTTCATGAAGCCGCCTCCACCCCGAGTGGGGCGAAGTAATCCTCGACTCCAAAAGATCTTCCACAGCCCGCCCGTTAGGGCGGATTCACCCAGAAATCGTAGTGCGGCGGGCTTCCCGGGCTGAGCACCATTCGGCGGATTTTGATCGTTTCTCCGGTGGCGAGCGCCAGGCATTTCGCTTTGGCGAGACGATCGTCATTGGGCATCGGGCAGCTCGGCCAAAACACGCCGACGCCGATGCCGAGAAGCAGTGGCAGCATCGCCGCTCCGCGCGCAAGCGGAAGGTCGTCCCGATCCAGCAGCGACACCTCCACGCGGCTCGGCTCATGGGTCACATCCAGGTATTGTTGCTGGGGCGGTTCAGGCAGTTCGTGGGTTCCAAAATTCATACCTAAATTGGGTTTAGCTAATCGTCCTTTGTAGACAATTTTCGAAATGAGTCGAGGGAAATCATCTCCGAGACCAAGGCCACTTCCACGATTTGCGTCGCCTTTTTTTCACCTCCCCGCGAAGCAGCACGGGCAAGCGGGTGAGCGCCAAACACTGGCCCGATTTTGGCCCTGAATCTGCAGTTCCAGCGTCAAGAGTGAATCCTTGACGCCCGGTGCAGCGCTTCTCACGGTTCACCCGATTGAATTCCCCATCCTCATGAGCCAAACCTCCCTGTCCGCCGAAGCTCTCGCGCCCATCGTGGCGACCCTCGCCGATGAGAACCACGCTTTCATGCGCACCTATCCGGGTGAGTCGGATCGCCGCCAAGCGGTGCATACGGTGTATGGCGGTGCCCACCTGTTCAAAGCGGATTCGACGGGTAAACTCGGTGAAGTCGCGCTGCGCTCGCTTCGAGATTTCGCCCCGAACGCAGCGGAACTGACCCGGGTCCTCGGAGCGGACTGGCAGCCGGACCTCGCCGAAAAGCTCTACGCCCGGATCGTCGAAAAACTCGCGCGCGAGCCGGTTGAAGACTTCCGGCTCGACTTCGAGGATGGCTATGGAAACCGCTTGGACAGCGAGGAAGACAGTCACGCCGTGCAAGGTGCCCGCCAAGTGGCCGCTGGTTGGCTTGCAGGGACATTGCCACCATTCATCGGGATCCGGATCAAGCCCTTCAATGAAGACCTCCGTGAGCGCTCAATCCGCACGCTGGATATTTTCATGACCACCCTGGCGCAGGAAACCGGCGGAAAGTTGCCGAAAAACTTCGTCGTCACGCTGCCGAAGGTTCAGATCGCGGCGCAGGTGTCAGCCGCCGCCGCCTTGTTGACCTTGCTGGAGCAGAAGCTCGGTTTGCCCCATGGTTGTATCCCGATCGAGCCGATGATCGAGACCCCGCAAGCGATCATCGACCGAAACGGAAACTGCCCATTGCTAGGAATCATCGAGGCCGCTGCCGGCCGCTGCCATAGCGTCCACTTCGGAGTCTATGACTACACCGCCTCCAGCGGGATCACCGCCGCCTATCAGACGATGGGCCACCCCGCATGTGACTTTGCCAGAGCGCACATGATCGTCTCGCTGGCGGGAACCGGTGTCCATCTGTCGGACGGCGCGACCAACATTCTCCCGGTCGCCCCCCACCGCGGCGACTCCCTCACGGAAGCTCAGGTTTCTCAAAATTTTGCCGCCGTCCATGGCGCGTGGCGTCTGGGCTATCGCGACAATCTCCACTCGCTGAAAAATGGAATCTATCAAGGTTGGGACTTACATCCAGCGCAGATCGTCGCCCGTTACGCCGCCGTATACAGCTTTTTCCTCGAAGGCTTGGAAGCCGCATCGGGCCGCTTGAAAGCGTTTGTCGAAAAGGCCGCCCTCGCGTCACTTTTTGGCGATGTCTTCGACGATGCCGCCACGGGTCAGGGGCTCCTGAACTTCTTCCTGCGTGGCATCGCCTGCGGAGCCATCACGGAAGCCGAAGCCCTTGAAACCGGCCTCAGCCTTGAGGAAATCCGCTCCCGGTCATTCTACAAAATCCTCACCCGAAGGAGAAATTTGCTGGGCAGCCCCCCGGCATCGGTCATTTGACCAAGTCGTAATCCGCGGCTTTCATCCCCTTCTTGTAGCCCTTGAATTCGTATTTGCTCGGTTGATAGGGGCCCACGGGTGTGACATCGGCCTTGGCCGGCACTTCGATGCCGGTTCCCCAAAAAACTCCATTCACGACCAAGCGCCGAAGCCCTTCGTTAGTCAGGTCCGTGGCGGCGCCCATCGTGGTACAAAGGATCCGGTTGCTCTTGCCCGCTGCATTCTTGACCTCGCGATGCCAAGCCACCGGCATCATCGGCGTGTTGACGTCCTGCATCAGCTTGTCGGTGGCCCGCTGCTTTTCATAAACTGCCGGGGCATCCTTCGGGTCCATACCCTTGAGGACTTGCCCACGGATCAGAACCAACGCATCCGCAGGTGGGTAGGCCTCATACACGTCGGAATCGCAAAACACCTCCCCCACCCCGCGCAAGAGCGGATCCGCCTGCGCCGTCGGCTCGATGACTCCGCGCGTCGCCTCCGCTTTGTGATGACCCCAGTGGTTCACCCAGCCTTCACCCAGCACGGTTTTGCCGAAGCTGTTATAGGCCTTGAAAGCGCTCGTTGCGGGCAACTGAAAGGAGTGAGTGCTGGTCCGCAAGCCCACCACTGGCACGCCGCGTTGGATGGCGGAATCGAAGTGCTTCATCGCCTCATCCGACCACTTGCGAAAGCGCAGCGAAGTGACGATCGCATCCGCAGAATCCAAGGCCTCGGGCTTGCCCAGGCTTTCCGCGAGATTGGGATTGATCGTGCCGTCCGGATCGGCCGAAAAGAGCACGGTGCATTTGAATCCATGGCGCTCGCTGAGGATCTTGGCGAGCATCGGCAGCGCCTCTTCAGAGCGATACTCTTCATCACCTGCTAACAAGACCACATGTTTGCCCTCTCCCGGCCCCTTTCCACCCGGATAGGAAACCCATCCGATCCCCGATTCAGAATGGGCAGGCAGCAAGGTGGCACAGAACGAGAGACCGACGGAGGCGATGGCATTTTTCATAAGAAGGGTCTTCTACTTGTCACACAGCGGGCATCTTTCGCACCGCATCGTGAGACCCCCCGCCAGCGACGAACCCAGCTACCTGACGATAATCGCACGCGGCGGCGGTTGAGCTAACTCATCCTCCTGTTTTTCCTGCCAGGTCCTCGGTCGCAGGGCGGTCTCCTGGCTCATTTCATGAGAAACTTCGCGGGGCGCTTGCTGGGGCTGGACCTTTTCCTCCTCCTTCTCCTGGCGGGGGGGAACGCTCAAGTTTGCAGCGAAGTTGGCATCGAAGTATTCATAGCCCTTGATCGCCGCGTATACCAGAGCACAGGACAACACCAGCAAACTCAACGCGGAGATCCAGCCGCTGGCCTCGGTGGCTGATGAAATTTTCTCCTCCTTGATCGCGCTTGCGGCCTCCCAAACGGGCATTTCGAGATCTCCCGAGATGAATGAAGCAGGCTCCAGCGCATCGACCCACGGATGTGCATCCACGTTGAGAAATCCACTGTATTGGGAGAGAAAGCTCTTGGCGTACACCGGACTGGAAAATGCCGCGAAATCAGCGGATTCCAAGGCTACCACCACGGAACGGGGAATCCGCGTGCGGAAGATCACGTCATCCACCGTTAGGCCGATCCGCTCGCGGGCTGACTTCAGGCGCTCGCCAATTTGATCCGAGATATCTTCCACTATGCTCGTAGAATTACACCACTCTCCCTCCTTGTGCAAGCCCGGCCCCATTGCGATTTGACGAACTGCGTCGCATGACTCAGAGTCCGCCGCCATGCCTGATCTGAAGAACGTGCTTTTTATTTGCACTGGAAATACTTGCCGCAGCCCGATGGCGGAGGGCCTCTTTCGCAAGGCGATCGCCGGGCGGGAGGATTATGCCGTCAGCTCTGCCGGAGTTTCCGCGTCCAAGGGAACCCTTTGCAGTCCCGAAACTGCCGCTCTACTGAAAAAACGCGGTGCTTCATTGGATGGCTTTCGCAGCCGGCCGGTCAACGATGCGATTCTCGCCGAAGCGACCCATGTCTTTGCGATGACTCAGAGTCACTTGCAAATTCTCGAAGTGCGATTTCCCAAGCACGCCGATAAATTTTACCTGGTTCGCGAGTTTGCCGACGCCCCCAAAGCCGGCATCGGCTGCGACGTGCCCGACCCCATCGGCATGGGCCGCCGCGCTTACGAAGAAGTGGCCGAAACCCTTGAAATGGCCATTCCTTCGATCATTGCTTACATCGACCAGACTTGGACACCCGATGATGCCTGAAAATGGGGTGGGGCGAATAGGTGCTTGCGTCTTTTCCGCACCCGAAGCCTACACCATCCCGAGCTTCATCCGGCCCTCTTCGGAAATCATTTCCTGATTCCATGCAGGATCCCAGACCAGTTCCACCCGGGCGTCGTCGATGCCGTCGATGGTCATGATTTTGGCTTGCGCGTCGGCAGCAATCACCGGGCCCATGCCACATCCTGGGGCGGTAAGGGTCATTTTGACCGCAACCGTCTTTTTACCATC
>JAYWDF010000929.1:0-3092 GCA_043779985.1 Akkermansiaceae bacterium
CTGAAGCTCCACCTGGCCGGCGCGCACCATCGCGGCGGTGTAGGCGCCTTTCTTCGGGTCCACGGTTTTCCATGTCCAATCCCAGGTGAACTTCGCGTCGCCTACCGCAAACGTCGCCAACGGCTTATCCACGAAGTCGAGCAGGCGGCCGGGCGTGTTCTCGCTTTGAGATTTCCCGTCGATCACGACGACGCTGTTTTGAAACGTGCGGAAGCTGGCGTGGCCGTTGGGCGACCACACGCGGCCTGCGCCGGCCACCATGATGGCGTTGCGATCGGCGAAGGCGTGTCCGCCGTTGGCCTGGCGCACGTGCAGGTTAAGCATCGACGCTTCCTTGTCCCAGCCGCTGCGGGTCATCATCAGCGCGCGCTCGCCGCAGAAAAACGTGTTGCCCAGACCGAGCTTGGCCGGGTCGTCGTTGGCCGGGTCGTAGTCGGACGCGAAGATCGCGGCGAAGAGCAATCCGTTGAAATAACCATCGGGACGGTCCGGCACGCCCTCGTAGTTTTCGCCCATCGACTGGCGGTAAACCCAGTTGATGACCTTGTCCTCGGGAAACATGTATTTGAGCCCGATGATGTCGGCCGGAGTGAAGCCGCCCTTCCCTGCCCGACTGCCGCCGAGCAGATCGTATTTGTGAAACCCGTTCTGCATCGGGTTGGCGCTGTGAGGGAGAAACTTCGTCGCGTAAGCGCGCAGGTAAGGGTGGCCGACAAGGTTGTCGAAGCCGTAAGCCTCCTGGCGCATGAGGAACGGGATGATACCGTCCATGCCGAGCTGGTTCTTGGCCTCGCCCTCGAAGGTCGCGCCCGACGGATACCAGCCGTAAGTGAACAGGTTGCGCCAACCGCGATACATGCCGCGAACCTTCAGATCGTTGAAGCCCGGCTCGCCCTCGATGGCGAGAACCTGGAACAACCAGTAGGAAAACGTCGCCCAATTGCTGCGCGAACCCTCGGCGCCGTTGAACGTGCCGTAGTTGTCGTGCGACCACGAGTTGGCGGCGAGCTCCGCGTGGATCGCGGTGCGCTGCTCGGGCGTGAGCCATTTAAAAAGAAAGTCGTAGGTGAACGCGAGCTGGTAGGTGCCGACCGGCTGCTCGGGTGGCGGCAAGGGCGCGGCGGGGTTCTTGGCTTGCTTGGCGGCGCGGTCGATGTCGCGTTTCGCCTGGTCGAGCTTCATCGCGGTGAGCGTGGCCTCGGCGAGCTCGCGGGCGGCGGGTTCGTCGTTGGCGATCAGGCAGCGAAACGCTTCGAGCGAAAATACGTTCCAGTAAAACGTCGGGAACTCGGTCGCGGTGCCGTCCAAAAGTGAGCGGTAGATGGCGGCGGCTTTAGTGTTCTTATTGTAGGCTGCGCCGTTTTCGCGCGGAACGCCAAGACGGTAGAGAGGCACGGGGCCGCGCAGACCGCCGAAGCCGCCCTTCCACACATCGGGCTGGGCGTAGGCGGCGGTGTCGTCGTAACGGCCCTTCATCATCTCGGTCCACGCGAGAATGTTGTTCCAGGCGCGTTTACCGGCGCGTGTATCCTTCAATCGGTTACGCACGTCGGGCAGGTCGTCGGGCCCGAAGTAGATACGCGGGTGGATGCCCGGCGCGGGCATGGGCCGCACGGCGCGTGCGCCATTGGCGTCAAACGTGACGGCACGCGAACCAAAGTCCCTCAGCGGTGCCTGCCCCCAGATGAGCGGCACCGGCTTGCCATCGGCGTCGCGGTAGTTGGCGTAAGACTCGGCCGGACGGTCCGCAAAGGCGGATTTCGCCGGGTCAAAGAGCGGCGCCGCCGAAAGCGGGAGGCTGGCGGCACAGAGAAGGACTAGCCGAATGCGGGCGGGGTGGCTGGCGCACAGAGCGGCGAAAATGAGGAAACTGCGGTGATTCATGATGCCTACTATGGGTGATGGAATTCCCGGGGATTTTAAAGGGAAGGAATAGATTGGATTTGCTGAACTCCGACACGGATAGGAAAGATTGTTCCAACAATTGGGAGCCAAATGGGTTTCGGCAGCGTGCGGTTGGATGGGATCGCGTCCTATTCGAAGATAAGCCTCATCCGGTGCTCGCGCGATAGGGGGCAAATCTCGTCGCGCAGGTGATATTTTACGTCGCGAACCCGCCGACGGGCTTGGCGCTATGAAAAATGGAAAACTGTGCTCCCCATCCAACCGCCATCGACGACGAGGATTTCTCCGTGGATGTAATTCGAGGCTTGGCTCGCGAGGAAAACCGCAGGGCTCTTGAAGTCCTCGGGTTGGCCCCAGCGGCCGGCGGGGATGCGGCCGAGAATCGCTTGTTGTCGTATAGGGTCAGCTCTCAAGTCTTCGGTATTGTCGGTGGCGATGTAGCCGGGGGCGATGGCGTTCACGTTCACTCCCCTACCCGCCCATTCGTTAGCTAGGGCTTTGGTGAGCTGGCCGATGGCTCCCTTGGACGCCGCGTAACCGGGCACGGTGATACCACCCTGGAAGGTGAGGAGCGAGGCGGTGAAAATTAAACCAGCTTACGAAGAACATGGAACATCGGTTCATTCTAAAAATTCCGGCAGGCCCGTGCGTGCGGATCGTTCACAAGCGTCCAGCAGCACCTGGGTCTTCATGGAAATTTCCGCCCACGGGGAGTTGCCGGCACCGCTCGCCACCTCGGCGGCAAACCGGGCGAACATGAGAGCCTCACTCCCCACGCCCGGTTCCGCCGCCCGCGGCTCGCGCTTGTAATTCAACTCCCAGTCGGTGTCATTATCGGCCACGGGTGAGATGAAATCCGGCACGCGGATATAACCCTCCGAGCCACTCACATTGAACCACATTTGCTTGGGTGCCAGGAACGAGCAATGGAATGCCGCCGTGATGCCACCGGAGAAATCCAGCTCTGCGGAAAAATCCATGATCGCGGTTCCACCGTCGAGCACGCGCCCGGAGACGCGCCGAGGCATCTCCCAATTCATCGCCCAGAGCGTGGCTCGCAGGCAATACCATCCGAGGTCGCCCAGGCAGCCGGTCGGTTCCAATGCCACTTGGCTACGGATGTCGTTGCCCGCGAAATCATCCCCGGCCCGGTAGCTGAATGCCGAGGTGATCCGCCTGATCGCACC
>JAYWDF010000930.1:0-8874 GCA_043779985.1 Akkermansiaceae bacterium
GTGGATACCGGCATGTTTTGTTTGTGCGCAGGTGCGGTGGCCACAGGGGCGTGGGCTTGTGCGGCCGCTGCGGAAGCTCTCATCACCGGTGTGGATGATTTGAGCTGGACGACCGGTTCATCCGTCGTCGTGGCAACGGCTCTGGCGGCCGTGGCCACCCGGCCGAGGCTGATGACTTGTCCCGGGTAAAGCGCGGTGGGCTTCACTTTGGGATTTGCTGCAATCAGCGCAGCCGTGCTCATCTTGTGCTTTTTGGAAATGCTGGAGAAGGTCTCTCCCTGTTGGACCTTGTGGGTTCCCGGGGACTTCGACACCGAGGGCGCGGATGCCACGGCGGCAGCGGATGCGGGAGCTGCGCTCGGGGTGACCGCCGTGCCGCCCACCTTGAGTTTTTGGCCTGGGTGGATAATCGAATTCAGAGTCAGTCCGTTTGACTTCGCAAATTTCTGAGGATTCATCCCCACGTTGCGCGCGATTTTCTCCAAATTGTCGCCCGCTTTGACGACGTAGGTCGAGGGCGGGGCACTTGCGGCAGGAGTGCTTGCTGCTGTTGCTTTGGTCACGGATGACTGAATCTCGCGGCCACCGGATCGCAGCTTGCTGTTCTCCTCTTCGAGTTGTCGAATCTGCCGCTCCTGCTCCGAACACCGGGAACGCAGCGTTTCGAGTTCCGAATTTGCAAACGTGGAAGGGGTCGCAAGAAACATCGACAGCGTGGTGAACAGCAGGGTTGGTTTCATGATGCGTCACGTTTTTTCAAAAATTTCGATTAATATCAAGCGAAATTACGGGTTTGTTAATAACTGTGACACTTATTCCCGAACCTCTGGGCAAGAAAAACGGGTGGTCCCGAAGAACCACCCGCGGGAACGAGCCAAACCGCTCGCTCGGGATCAGTTGGCGCGGCCCGTGTAGGAGTTATCCTCCGTTTTCACGTTGATTCGTTCACCGACGTTGATAAAAAGTGGCACCTGCACGATGAGGCCGGTCTGCATCACCGCAGGCTTGTAAACGTTGTTAGCCGAGTCGCCTTTGACGCCTTCCGAGGATTCGGCGACGGTCATGATCATCGAGAGGGGCAGATCCACCGCCACGACGATGCCGTCGGCGACGAGCAGGTTGTAAATCTGGCCTTCGATCAGGTAGTTCTTCACCCCTTCGATCAGGTCCTCATAAACCACGGCGTCTTCGTAGGTGTTCGGGTCAAGGAAATGGTAGCCGCTGCTGTCCTTGTAGGAATACTCGTGGGGAGTACGCTCGAGGACGACGCCTTCGACGCTGTCGTTGGAGGTCATGCGCAGGTTGAACACCTTCTTGGTGGCGACACTACGGATCGACATTTGAACGTAAGATGCCATCCGAGGCGGAGTCTTGAGCTCGTGGTCGATGACCAGGCAGACTTCGTTATTGTGACGGACGGCGTGTCCCTTGCGGAGGTTGATGATGGGTGTGCTAGCCATGATTTGTGGATGGGGGATAGGTGGGGCGAACCAGTGAGGCAAGCACGGAGTTTCCTCCGGCGAGCGAGCCTTGGGCGCTGGGATGGAGAAATACGGCTTCAGTCCTGCTGCTCTTTGATCCAGGTGATGATTTTTTGGTCATCGGCCCCCGATGCCCAGAGGTGCCGGAGGAAATCCGCCGGGTGGATGTCCCCGTGTTTTTTGAGGAAATTTCGGTCGCCGCCGCAGCCGAACATGAGGTCGGGATCGAGTTCGCCCAAGAGTTTGGCCCGCCCTTTTGACAAGAGGCGTGGCAAGTAGGGCATGCCTTCCAGCTCTTCGCCGAAGCTTGGCACATCGTCACGGGTCAGCACTTTTGCGCTGGGGATGCCCTTCTGGACGGTCTGGAAGTAATCGCGGCGTACGCCGGCGATCAGCAGTGCGGTGGAGATCGACGGTTCAGCCTCGCCACAGAAATCCTCCACGAAGTCGAAAAATTCCCGGGTTTTACAGCCGATTTTCGCAAGGAAACAGCGGTCGTCGCTGGTGAAATAAGTCTCAAAATCCGAGTCACCGGATTGGAAGGTGGCGAGGCAGCGATCGAACAGTGCGAGAAAGTAGTCGTTCCAAATCATAGGGGCAGTAAAGCGGGGAAATCAGCCTTCCGCATGCTTTTTCTTTTCAGACGGGGCGATTGCATCGATTGCAGCGAGCAGCCCGGCGTCGGGCGGGGCCGACTGCAGGGCATCGAGCGAATCGTCCAATTGCGCCACCGTGCGAGCCCCGATAATGGATGAGGTGACTGAGGGTGAGCGAAGCGTCCACTGGATCGCCAGGTGGTTGAGCGGCATGCCGTGGGCTGCTGCAAGATCACCGAGCGCGCGGATTTTTTCCTGTTGGGCGGCCACTTGTTCGACCTTGAGAAATCCTTCCGCCCGGGCGGCGCGGGAGCCTTCCGGGATGCCGTCGAGGTACTTCGGCGTGAGCATTCCCTGCGCCAAGGGGCTGAAGACGACGCAGCCGATTCCTTCTTCCAGCAGATAGTCGAGAATACCTTCACTCTCCGGCCAGCGGTTCAGGATCGAATATGGCGGTTGATAGATCAAACAACGGATGCCCATGTCCTTGAGGATCCTAACCGCCTTCTTGAGGCGCTTGAGCGGGTATTTCGACAGCCCCACGTAGAGCGCCCGGCCGCTGCTTACGGCCGTGGCCAGCGCGGACATGGTTTCTTCAAGCCGGGTGTTCGGGTCCGGGCAGTGGGAGTAGAAAATATCGACATAGCTCTGACGCAGGCGCTTGAGCGACTGGTCGAGCGAGGCGAGCAGGTGTTTGCGCGAGCCCGCTTGGCCGTAGGGGCCGTTCCACATGTCGTGGCCGGCCTTGGTGGTGATGATGAGTTCGTCCCGGTGGCAGGCGAAGTCTTCCACCAGAATGCGGCCGACGTTGTCCTCGGCTGATCCCGGAGGCGGGCCGTAGTTGTTTGCGAGGTCGAAATGAGTCACCCCGCGGTCGAAGGCGCGGCGCATGATCCGGCGGGCTTCTTGGAAATCATCGACATGCCCGAAGTTGTGCCAAAATCCCAAGGAAATTGCCGGTAATAACAGGCCGGAATCGCCGCAACGCCGGTAAGGCATGCGACCGTCGTAGCGGGCAGAATCAAACATGGAGTTAAACTGCCGGCTCGACCGATGTTTGCCAAGCTTAACAACGGCGACGGGTGGCGAAATCGTTCGTCTCGAATGCGTGCCTCACGCGCGAAAATCCGGCCTCAAAATGGCGGAATAGTGGGACTCGCTTTTGCTCTTAGGCCGTCCTTAAGGGATCCGGGATTGAGGGAGTGATGTGAGGCGTTTGTATCTGAGAATACGGGTTAAAACGCCGGTGAGGTCATCCTACTCGAAAAACCGCTTCAAGGTCCGCTGCTCGGCGGGATCGAGCGAGTCCCGCCAGACGCGGTCGCCGCCTTTGCCGGTGGCGTTAGTGGCTCCGCCTTGGGAGATGCTGGAGGGTGAGTGGTCGACGTCGTGCTCGCCGTCCTGGAGTTCGAGTAAATCGCCGGGGGTGGCACGGGACAGATCTTTGGCTTCGAGGCCCGTCGGCTTACCGGTCTCCACCCGGTCTTTTTCCGCGCCGAGCAATTTCGGATCATGGCCGGGCCCGCGATCCACACCGCCTTTTCCGGGGCGGTCGCCGGGTTCATTGCCGTCGCCGGGCGTATCACCCTCGCCTTCGCCATCTCCGGCGAGCAGTTCGTCTGACCAATCTTCGCCCTGCCCGGTGCCGTTTTTCATGGCTTCCGCGTGTTTCTTCAAATTTTCGCGCAGCTGCTCGATTTGTTCCGGCGTGAGCTTGGCCATGTCTTTCAAATCCAGCTGTTTCATTTGCTCCAGCAGCGCGGGATTCGGCTTCATCGCGCCGTTTTGGAGTCCTTGGAGCGCTTGGTCGAAATCTTCCATCATCCGGTTTTTCTCTGACTGATTCGCGGAACCTGCATTCTTTTCCAGATCGCCCAGTGCCTTGTCCGCGCGGCCTAACTCCCGCTCGACGCGCTCCGTCTCGGCGCGGTGGGCCTTTTTCAGGGAATCGGTGGCCTCGAGCGAGGAGTGGCTGAACCACTGCTCTTCTTCCTGTGCCTTCAACTCCTCAAGCTTCTTGCGTGTCTCTTCCAAGTATTTCTCATCGACGACTTCTTCTCTGGTTAGTTGGTCGAGTTCGGTGCCGAGCTGTTTCCACGCTTGTGGTTGCTCCGTGGTGTGCGCGGGATTGAGGTTTCCCGCCGCCATGGGAATCAACAGTCCGGCGGCTAACAAGACGAGCGCACCCAGAGGGGGCACCAGCAGGCGTGGCCATTGCCAGATGAGCCCGGCGTCGATTTTGTCGACAGGTGCCGGCCATGGGGCGACTCCGGCGCGCGCGGCGGAGAGGGCGTTTCTCAAACGCATGGCGGCCTCGATTCTTACTAACGATTGTTCGGGTTGCTCGAACTTCCGGGCGGCCCATGCCCAGCAGGCCAGCGCGATGATCAGCACGGTGGTGATGATCGCTCCGACCAGTATCGAAGAGGGGATGGCGGGAAATTCCCGCCTCACGACGAGCAAGGCCACCGCCGCGACTGTTGAGACGATCAGCAGTGGAGCGGACAAGGTCTCCAGCCACCAAGCGAAGTTCACCGTGCGGGCCACGTGTTTCGCCTTTGCCTGCCAGTGCGCGCAGTTGGAGTTTTCCGAGTCGACGGTCATGGGGATAATGTAGGGTGTCCTGACAGGAAAACGATGCGAAATTCACGATTTGCAGGTTGCCAAAAAGATGCCTCCAGTCGCTGCACGGGCGAAAGGAGGCAGAGTTTGAAACAACCGGATTCGATCAGGGTTTCACGGGTTCAGGCTTTTTGGCGAAGACCGAGCACCATCCGCCGGCCAAGACCAGCTTGCCTCCGAAGGCCGAGCACGGACCGCTCGCATCGCCCGCTTTTCCCAGATAAAGCGCGCAGCCATCGCATTTCTGCTCGGGCTTGTGCTGGGGGTATTTCACCCCGTCGACTTTGGTGGTGTCCTCCTTGTAGCCGAGGGCGGTGGCGACCGGATCGCTTTCTTCAAGCTTCACGGGTGGCGGAGTTTGCGCGAAGACGCGGCTGCACAAGAGCGCAGGCATTCCGGCGGTGACGGCGAGTTGGGTCAGGAAATTACGACGGGTATTCATTGGGGTAGGGTAGGCTGTTAACAACAGGTGGCTTACTATGCAAGCGCTACGGGAATTTGCACGGCATCTTTTCTCAAAATGGGCGCATTTTGAACTTTTTGCAAACGGCGGAAATTCGCACGGGGGGGCGGCGTTAGAGCCAGGCGATCGGCTGGTCCAGCGTTTCGACGACCTGATCCGCGCCATAGGCAGCAAGTTGGGAAACGGTGAACTGGCCGGTCGCCACTGCCAGGCAGCGGGCCCCCATGGCGTGGGCGCAGGCGATGTCTTTGGGCGTATCGCCGATGACCCAGGTGTCCGCCGGGCTGAAGGGCTTACCCGCGTGGGCTGCGGCGCGCGCCAGGGCGATCGGGCCGAGGCGGTTGCGGTCTGCGTCGTCGCACCCGTAGGCACCGAAGGGGAAATGCCGGGCCAGTCCGAAGTGGCGCATTTTTGCCGCAGCGCCCCCGGAAGTGTTCCCGGTGAGCAGGCCGACGGTCGCCTCGGGATGGGCGGTCAAGCCGGCGAGCAATTCCGCCACCCCGGGATGCACCCGGCCGGGGAATCCGCCGTGGCCGAGATTCCAGTCCAGCCGTCCCAGATAGACTTCCACATAGGCGTCGAAGCGCTCGCGGGTTGCCTCGACCTGAAAGTAGGTATGGATGCTCTCGATGATTCTAAGGTCGGTGCTGCCTGCGAGGTCGAGCGGGGGACCTTCCGTGCCGAAAATCTCGCAGGTGGCTTCATTCAAGGCTGCCATGCCGGCTCCGCCGGTGTCCACTAGGGTGCCGTCGATATCGAAGAGATAGAGCATGGCCTTCAAAAAAACGGGGTGACGGTTTGATCCGTCACCCCGCTTCGTTAGAGTCAGGCTTTCGCCGTTTCTTGTTGGATTTCGGCGGCTGCCGGGGCATCCGCAGCAGCCTCTTCCGGCACCTCGTCCGGCACTTCGTCCGGGACGAAGTCGTCGTCCGGGACTTCTTCCTGAGTTTCGTCTTCCTCGAAGTCGTCTTCTTCCATCAGTTCGCCATGGAACAGATGGAACTTGCGCTTGCGCTGGTGCGCGGGAAGGGGAGAGAGGATCATGGCGACTGCCCGACCGTTGAGCCGGGGCACTTGGTCCACTTGGGCCATTGATTTCAAGTCTTCGATGATGCGGTTGAGCACCACGAAGCCGAGGTCCTTGTGCGCGTTTTCACGCCCGCGGAACTGCAGCACGAAGCGGCACTTGTGGTTGGCTTCCAAGAAACCTTCCGCCCGACCGAGCTTGATGTTGTAGTCGTGCTGCCCGGTGCCGACGCGGAATTTCACTTCCTTCATCTTGGTCGCGCTCTTCGACTTCTGCTTCTTCAGCTTGGCCTGTTCGTACTTGTACTTGCCGTAATCGACAATCTTGCAGACCGGAGGGTCCACTTGACCGGCGATCTCGACAAGGTCGAGTCCGAGCGATTGGGCTTTCGCGAGTGCTTCGCGGGAACTCATGACTCCGAGTTGCTCACCCGTCGCCATGACGACACGAACTTTCGGGGCACGGATGCGGTCGTTAATCCGCGTCATATCGCGGTAACGACCCCTATTTGGATCTCTTTGTGGCTTAGCGATGGCTTTGTCCTCCAGTGGGTATATGCGACACGCCGCTGCACGGACGGACAAAGCCGCCGCACGATATCGGTGCGAAGAGGGGTGCGAAACGATGGACCAAACGCCGGATCATAGATCGTAAACAGCGGGGCCGAACCGATCCAAAGGACCGGTTTTAAGATTCATAGCGTATCGTTCCGAGGAAATCATTGAGCGGCGGGTGCCGGGGATCGTCACTTCAAGGCGCTGGCGGAAACGATTTCTGCCAACGCATTGACTGCGTCTCGGGGGAATGAGTAGCTGAGTGGATTCCATTCGGCAAGTCTCTTTTTCGTGGAAAAAGAGCCGTGTTACAGGCTGCGCTCTTTAATTTCGGTGGTGATTTTGACGCTGAATTCCTCCGGTGTCAGGGTGACGAGATCTTCGTTGTCGCGGTGGCGGACGGAGACTGTGCCTTCTTCGACTTCCTTCGCGCCGATGACCAGCATGTAGGGGACGCGGTCGAGGCGGGCGATGCGGATCTTCGCGCCGACCTTCTCGTTGGTGCGATCCACGGAGACGCGCACGCCGGCATCGGCGAGCTTGGCGGCCGTGGCTTCGGCGGCCTCGAGGGTTTTCTCGGAAATCGGGATGACGCGGACTTGTTCGGGGGCGAGCCAGGCGGGGAATTTTCCTTCGAAATGCTCGATGAGCAGGCCGGTGAAGCGCTCCAGCGAGCCGAACGGCGCACGGTGGATCATGACCGGGACGTGCGGCTGGTTGTCGGCACCGACGTAGGTTAGGCCGAAGCGGACTGGCAGGTTGTAGTCCACCTGCACGGTGCCGAGCTGCCAGTCGCGGCCGATGACGTCCTTGACGACGAAGTCGATTTTCGGGCCATAGAACGCAGCTTCACCGATTTCCTCGGTATAATCTACGCCCAGCGTTTGCACGGCCTCGCGGAGGGCGGCTTCCGCCTTGTCCCAGTTTTCCGAGGAGCCGACGTATTTGTCGGACTCGGGGTCCCGGAGTGATAGACGCACGCGGTATTCGTGCATGCCGAGCGTGTTGAGGACTTTTTTCACCAGATCGAGGCAGCCGGTGACTTCGGCGGCGACTTGGTCCGGGGTGCAGAAGAGGTGGGCGTCGTCTTGGGTGAAACCGCGGACGCGGGTCATGCCGCCGAGCTCGCCGGATTGTTCCCAACGGTAAACGGTGCCGAATTCCGCCAGCCGCACTGGCAGGTCGCGGTAGGAGTGGTGGTCGCTCGCGTAGATCTTGATGTGGTGCGGGCAGTTCATCGGCTTGAGCAGGTAGCCCTCGTAAGTGCCGTCTGATAGTCCGTTGATGAGCGTGGCGCAGGTGGCGTCCTCGTCGGCGAGTTTTTCCAGGACGTCGCGCTCGGCGATGGCGGGATACTGGCTCTCCTGATAGTAAGGGAAATGGCCGGAGGTTCGATAGAGATCGAGCTTGCCAATGTGCGGGGTGAAGACCTGCGAGTAGCCCTGTTTGTCGAGCTCCTGAGTGATGAATTCCTGCAGCGAGCGACGGACGAGCGCACCCTTGGGTTTCCAGAGGACAAGGCCCTGGCCGACCATTTCATCGATATGGAAAAGCCCGAGCTCCTTGCCGAGGCGGCGGTGGTCGCGTTTCTTCGCTTCTTCCAGGCGGGTGAGGTGTTCTAGCAATTCGGTGGAGTTCTTGAAGCAGGTGCCGTAGAGCCGTTGCAGCGACTGCCGGTCCTTGTCGGCTTTGTAATACGAGCTGGCGACGCTCATCAGCTTGAACGCCTTGCAATTTCCGGTCCGTCCGACGTGAGGGCCGGCGCAGAGGTCCCAGAAATCGCCATTTTTGAAGATCGAGATTTCCTCGTCTTCCGGGATGTCGTTGAGGAGATCCACTTTGAAAATGCTCTCGACGTCGCGGTTGGAGATGCCACCGAGGCGGCCGGCTTTCGCGAGTTCCAGCGCCTCGGCGCGGGAAACGGTGACGCGCTCGAAGGGGTCGTTGTCCTTCACCACCTTCTTCATCTCCTCCTCGATCCGCGGGAAATCCTCCGGCGAGATCCGGTGGGCGAGATCCATGTCGTAGTAGAAACCATTCTCCACCGGCGGGCCAGCGGCGAGCTGCACATCCGGCCAGATCCGGCAGATCGCGGTGGCGAGCACGTGGGCACAGGAGTGGCGGAGCCGCT
>JAYWDF010000931.1:0-3090 GCA_043779985.1 Akkermansiaceae bacterium
TCTGGTCCGAGGACCTCGATCTCGACAACACAATTGTCTTTCGCACGAAGATCGAGAAACCCGGTTGGCAAAGACGTTGGAATACGAAGCCCGATTTGGATGTAATGGACGCTCCGTAGCATCATGAAACATCTCCACTTGCTTGTTCTCGCAGCCAGCGCAGCACTACTTCTCATTGCCGCGGGGCCGGATCATCGTCGCCAGGAAAGAGGCGGAGGTGGAACCGCTGTCGAGCCCGCCTTGGTGCCCACATATCCCTTCAATGTGTGGCTTTGCCGTCCGGGTGCGGACTCGGTCACCGCCAGCGTGCTCGCGTGGCAGGACCAGGAGGTTTTCATCTCGTTTGGGGAAAGCGCGGATGCGCTGCCCCAGCGCACTGAAGAAGTAAAGGTCACCGCCGGCACCCCGGTGGCCATCGTCCTCGACGGATTGAAACCCGATACTCGTTATTTCTATCAACTAAGCCATCGTTCCGCGAAAGGCGCTTTTACCAAGGACGAGATGCGTAGCTTTCACACCCAGCGGGCGGCAGCGGCAGCGTTCACCTTCGACATCCAGGCAGACTCGCATCTGGATGCCAGCTCGGACCTGAAGGTGTATCAGCAGACCCTGGCCAACATGCTTGCTGACAAGCCGGATTTCATGATCGATCTTGGTGACACCACGATGGTTGACAAGTTCGGCAGCTTTTACACCCGCGCCGAGTCCCAGTACCGTGCGCAACGCTACTACATCGGCGACATTGCCCACAGCGTTCCCATTCTACTCACGCTCGGAAATCACGACGGCGAGCAAGGCTGGCGACTGACCGGCGAGCCGGACTCGATGCCACTGATGTCCGTGGCGCTGAGGAAAAAGTATTTCCCGAACCCCGAGCCCGGTGGGATCTACAGCGGAAACGCCACGCCCCAGGAAGGTGCTGGCCTATTGCAGGACTACTACGCCTGGGAATGGGGCGGCGCATTGTTCATCGTGCTCGATCCGTTCTGGCCCACCCGCGACCGCGGTGGAGATGATCACTGGAGCATGACACTCGGCGGGACGCAGTATCGATGGCTCGCAACGACCTTGGAAAGGAGTAAGGCCCCGCTCAAGTTTGTCTTCATCCACCACCTCGTCGGCGGCCTCGGCCGCGACGTGCGCGGCGGTGTCAAAACCGCGCCCTACATGGAGTGGGGCGGCAGGAATGCCGACGGCAGCGACGGATTTGCCCAACATCGACCCGGTTGGGAAATGCCGGTCCACCAACTTCTCGTGAAGAACCATGTCTGTGCCGTCTTCCACGGTCACGACCATCTATACGCAAAGGAAGAGCTCGACGGCACCATCTATCAGGAAGTCCCCCAGCCCAGTCATCCCAGCGGCGGCACACGCAGCGCGGAGGAATATGGCTACACCGGTGTCATCCTCGGCAGTTCGGGTCATCTCCGGGTCACGGTGGAGCCGAAACAGGCTTTGGTCGAATATGTCCGCGCCGGCGTGCCGGGCGTCACCAAAGGCGATGTCGTCAATGCCAGCGTCGCGCACAGCTACACGATCACTCCACGACCCACCCCATAACAACTCATGAAAGCCATCCTCATGGTCACAGCCCTGCTTTCGCTGGTCGCCAGCGCGAAGCCGCCAAACATCATCTTCATTCTCGCCGATGACCAGTCATGGAACGGCACCTCGGCGCCGATGATCACCGGAAACAATTCCAGCAAGAACCCGATGTTTCGCACTCCCAACATCGAGCGGCTTGCAACCCAAGGAGTGACCTTTTCACAGGCCTATGCCGCCCACTGCAAGTGCGAGTGTTCACGGGCCGCCATCCAAATGGGCCGCACCACCACCACTCTCAACGCGTCCGATAAAATGGCCCGGAACTGGAGCGCCCCCGTCACGGACTCGATCGCGAATGTCTTGAAACGTGCCAGTCCAGGTTATCGCGCCGCCCATCTCGGCAAATGGCAATGGTTCCACACTCCGGCTTCCATGGGTTATGATCTGAGTGATGGCATCACCATGAACGAAGACGGCGACTCAGCAGACCTCAATGATCCGAAATTATCGTTCAGCATGACCCGTCGGGCTCAAGAGTTCATGGCGACTCAGGTCAAAGAAGATCACCCGTTTTACCTCCAACTGTCCTATTACGCCGTCCATCCTGAAGCGCAGGCGCTCTCCACAACCTTGTCAAAATATCAGAACCCCGGCGGCGGTGGCCTCGGTGATCGGGCAGTGATGGCGGCGATGACTGAAGATCTCGACACCTGCGTCGGGATGATTCTCAAGAAGCTCGACGACCTTCACATTGCCGACAACACAATCGTCATTTACACCTCCGACAACGGCGGGCGCACCGGCATCCTGCAGGGCGGCAAGGCCGACCTCCATGAAGGTGGGGTACGCGTCCCTTTGATTGTGCGAGGTCCCGGCATCAAAGGTGGCGTTTTCTGCAACGAGCCCGTCATCAGCTATGATTTAACCGCAACCGTGCTTGATTTCGCAGCACCGGATTTCGCCTTGCCCAAGGGCATCGAAGGAGGAAGTTGGAAATCAGTTCTCCTCAACAGCGGTGTGGGCAAGGTCAAGCGCCCCATCGACCGCTTCGTGTGGCATCAAGCCACTGAGGTGGAGCATCCGCACTCCGCCATCCGCAAGGGCGATTTCAAACTGATCTACTTCTGGGACACGCACAGTGCCGAACTCTTCGACCTCACGCATGATTTAAGCGAAGCCCACAACTTGGCCTCGGAGAAGCCGGACTTGGCGGCGCAACTTCAGAAAGAACTCAAAGACCACATCCACGCCGGCCTTGGCGAGCAAGCGTTCGGCGCACTCGAACGCGGCGAGTTTCCACAAGATCGTGGCGGAAAAGGCGGGCCAAAGCGGCCGCGAAAGCAGACGATGAGGGATCAGAGGTAGGTTTTCCACACCTGCCCGAAAAATTAACGTAATCTTTACAACTTTCCGCCCAAAATCTGGCACCCTTTTCAGCAGATATTTCCATGCTTCCGGCGCAGGGAAGTTCACATCGCTTCTTCAAACCCACGCAGATTTCCGACTCATGCAACCGTTCTGCATCATCGCCCTCGTCCTCGCTCT
>JAYWDF010000932.1:0-3087 GCA_043779985.1 Akkermansiaceae bacterium
CACGTCGTTCCCGAACAGGAGGACGGACACATCTTCATGATTCAAATAGCCTTTGATCGGTGCAACTTGTCCCGCAACCGGCACCGGGGCCGCGGGATCGAAGATATACGATTCCGCCGGGATGGCGGCGGCGTCGAAGGCCATCAAGCGGAGGTGGACTTCACGCTTTGGCGCGGGCTGTTGCTGGCCCGACGCGGTGACCGTGAAGACAAGGAATAGAAGACGGCGCATGAAGTTGATCATTGAATCAAGGTGGTGGTGGGATGACTGTCCGGCGATTTTCCCAGGTTCTGAATGAATCGCTCGGGAAGGATAAACCGAAGTTTATGTGTTAGGATGTGGGGATTTGAATTGGATTATATCTCCGACGGACTGAGCCAACGGAACGAGACGACTACAAATCTCCGACCAAAGGTGGCATTCGTGGTTGATAGAGCGGCTGTGGCGGTGTCCGGAGCGTTGGATCCGTCGACATACGCGGGGATGCGCTGGACGGTGGCTTCACACCAGGCGCGGGCGGCGACGGTGGTTCCGTTGGCGGCTCTGGATTCACCATAACTGCGGATGGTGAAGGTGTCGCCACGTGCGGTGATGATCGGAGCCAGACCGGTTAGTAGATCGCCCTGAGTCAGCATCGGGGCGGCCCCATCCGCCGTGAATCCATCGAGCGCCTCCTTGTTCAGGAGCCCCGCCGTGCGGTTGGCTACCAGACCGGCACCGCTGATCGTATTGGAATCCAAACCGTGGAAACTTTCGTTGATCTTCGACTTGTCGATGGCGGTTTGCAGAATCCCCTTGAGAGCGTGAAGGCTGCTGCTGCTGCCGATCCGGCGGTTGACGAAGTCCGCAAGACAGAGACTCGGGGCCTTGTCCTGATCGCCACGGGCGCGGATTTCGCCGATGATCAAAGTGGCAAGGTTTTCGATCTGGTCGTCACTGAGCGCGCGGAATCCCGCCCACCGGATTTGGCCGAGAGCGTTTACCGAGTTGGCCGGGCTTGCGTCGTCCGCGGAACCCGCCACCGGCATGCCGTTTCTGACGAATGCGGTTTTGTTCGTGACTGCCAAGATTTGGTTAGAGTAGCCTTTGACACTGGCGTCGCGCAAGGAGGACAGGACCGCCCGCCACGCGTCGATCGAGTCCGAATTGATATTGAAGGCGCCTTGGATCATCGCATTTTTCGCGAATTCCTTCGAAAACGCCAGATCAGGCTTCGAGCTGAATTCAGTCGCCAGCGTCTTGCCATCCCCGCTGGCGGAGACATAGGGAACGAGGCGCGAATTCAGCATCGGCTTTTGGCCGATGAAGAATTTTTCGAGTACATCAGCCTTCAAAGGTTTGGTGGTAAACGAGGCCGAGTTGTAGTTGCAAGCCGTGGAAAAATAATAACTGTCCCACAGCGCGGCGTTCATCAGATAGGAGTGGTCCAAGACTTTCGCCCCGCCCATCGGTGAAAGTGCGGAAATCTGGTCGCAAGGGATGAGCGGATTTGCGAAGGAGTTGCCGAGGGGGTAATTCACCCGTGGAAACTGGCTGGAGCTGACGAGGTTCCCCGCGATCCAGTCGCCGAGGGACGCGGCAGGAGTGAGCGGCACGCGGTACATCGGCACCACCGAAACCCCTTGGCCCGCATTGGCGATCGCACCGAAATAGCCGCGCTGCTTCTTGTCATCATATTCGACGCCAGGGAAGCTGGTGAAGTCCTGGACCTCCTGGAGGCGCAAGTCATAGCTCTGCGCGGCGTTTCCGATCTTACTGCTGTCATGTGAGCCGCCGTCAGTGACCATATTGTTAAATACCCAAGCCTTGCTGTCGTCCCGCAGATCGCGGGTGGTCTTGGCGGACATCGTGAAAATCGCAAACGGACTCTTGCCCCCGGGAGTGGGATCGGTAGGGGTTTGCAAAATGCTGCTGTTGAGAAACTTCCGGGTGATGACCTTGGACGGAGACGATGATGTAGACATTTCCTTTGACACATCGCTCAAGCGGAATTCATAGGTGCGGAGAATATCCTGGTCGGCGTCGTCATTGATTCCGGCGAGGATATCCACCTTGAAGTCTGGCGAGGTTGTATCAGTGGGTGGCAGGCAGCGCACGGGCTTGGCATTTACCGTGACCTCATCGGTGAGTTTCAGCGAAAGCCAGCCAGCACCGAGGGGCGCGGTTTCCCATGAATATTTGGATTCGGCGCTACGACCGTTGGCATAGCTCAAGTGGTCGGTCTGGAGGCCTGCATTCCAGTAGAGGCCGGGGATGCTTTCCACACCGAACCTTCCGGTTCCACTTTTGTTGGAGATGGGATCGTAAGTCCGTTTGTCGACATTTCCCATGTTGTTGTTGATATCCCAGTCGAAGAACGAGCGCGGAGTGTAGCCGGATCCGGACTCTAGGCCCCAGGTCCAGCCTTTATCCACCCAAGCGGAAAACACCTTAACTTCGCCTGGAAGAAGCACGATTGCGCCACCTGGCGTGCCGGTTGAGCTCTTGTTTCTCATATAGAATGTGAAACTCTTGCGTGCGGCGGGGTCGTGTTCCTTGGCGATTTGAAAGCGTCCCAAGCCGTGGAATTCACCCGAGGCAAACTCCGGGCGGTACCAAGGATGAGTTCCTGCCGCATTGTCGTGCTTTTGAAACTGGAATCCCACCGGCGGATCCGAAACGCGGATCCGAAGCTGGCTCACGTCCAGTTCGACATCGTAGGGATTGTAGAGTGTGATGATCGGGTCGTACACCAAGTGGGGGACGGCGTGGTTGGAATTTCCCTTCGGATCACCGATGGTATTAAAGGCGGTCATGCGCATGTCATCCGGCTTATCGATATGCGAATGATGGGAAACTAGCGAGAACATGATCTGCAGCTTCGCGATCACCGGCAGCAGGAGTTCTTTCGCGGGCTTCGGCTGGATTCCCAGAGCGGTAGCGTTGATGTCGGTGGTGGGCAGCAGCTTAAAATGGGGCAATCCCGCTGCCTGGCCGGTGATTCTCTTGTAAAGTTGGTAGTGGCTGCGCAGGTAGTTCCACGAAGGAGCTCCGTCGCCGTTGCCCGATACCACCGGGAAATAGGGGTTGGCGGATCCGAGGGCGGTC
>JAYWDF010000933.1:0-3074 GCA_043779985.1 Akkermansiaceae bacterium
TCGGGGTGGCGACGCCGTATTCGATGGCGGTGGTGATGGCGATGCGCCAGTTGGTTTGGGTGCGGTTGAGGACTTCGGCGAAGAAAGGATCGAGGACGAGGTTTTTGAGGCCGGGTTCTTTTTTGTAGGCTTCGGTGATGCGATTGAGGAAGCGGGCGCGGATGATGCAGCCGCCGCGCCAGATGGCGGCGATTTTTGATAGATCGAGATCCCAGCCCTTTTCGGCACCCATGGTGGCGATGAGGTCGAGGCCTTGGGCGTAGGAAATGATCTTGGAGGCGAAAAGCGCATCGTGGACTTTCTTGATGAGCTTCTTCTTTTTGACGTCGATCTCCGGCTTCGGTCCTTCAAGGATCTCGCTGGCGGCGACGCGCTTGTCCTTCATCGAGGACAGGATGCGGGCTTCGACAGCGGCGTTGATGGTGGAAATGACGACGGCGTTTTCGACGGCGTTGATGAGGGTCCACTTGCCAGTGCCTTTTTGGCCGGCGGTGTCGAGGATGAGATCGACGAGTGCTTTGCCGGTTTCCGGATCTTTTTGTTCAAAGATCTTGGCGGTGATCTGGATGAGGTAGCTTTCCAGATCGCCGTCGTTCCAGTCGGTGAAGACTTCGGCGAGATCTTCGGCATCGAAGCCGGCGGCTTTGAAGATGTTATAGGCCTCGCAGATGAGCTGCATGTCGCCGTATTCGATGCCGTTATGGATCATCTTCACATAGTGGCCGGCACCGCCAGGTCCGATGTGGAAGACGCAGGGCTCGCCGTCGACTTTGGCGGAGATGGATTCGAAGATCGGCTTCATGACTTCCCAAGTGGAAGCCGGGCCGCCGGGCATGATGGACGGGCCTTTACGGGCACCTTCTTCGCCACCGGAGACGCCGGCGCCGATGAAGCGGAAGCCGAGATCGCCGAGCCACTTGTCGCGGCGCTCGGTGTCGGTGTAGAGGGAGTTTCCGCCGTCGATGATGATGTCGCCCTTGTCGAGCAGCGGGATGAGCGACTCGATGACGGCATCCACGGGGCCGCCTGCCTTGACCATGATCATGACCTTGCGCGGGGAGGCGAGCGACTGGACGAAGCCTTCGAGGGATTGGGCTCCGACGAGTTTCTTGTCGGGGTGGGCGGCGACGAATGCGTCCGTAACCGAGGTGGTGCGGTTATAAACCGAGACTTGGAAGCCGCGGGATTCCACGTTGAGAACGAGATTCTGGCCCATGACGGCCAGACCAATAAGTCCGAAATCGCTATTGCTCATAATAAAGGTGCCGTTGGATAGGCGGGCGAGTCTTTAGGGCGAATGGCGGATTGGTGCAACCCCTTGTTGCCATTCGAGTATGTATTTCACACATTGCTCGCGTGAACTTACCGAATGCGATCACGTTTTCGCGCCTTTTGATGACCGCTGCCTTCGTGGTGGCGGTGTCGCAACGCTCCTTGACCGGCTACGGAACGGGCTTGGTGCTATTTATCGTGGCGGCGGTGAGCGATTTTGTGGACGGCTACCTGGCGCGGAAAATGGGTCTGGTCACCCCGCTGGGGAAGCTGCTGGACCCGCTGGCGGACAAGATTCTGGTGAGTGCGGCGTTTGTGTTTTTTACGGAACAAAAACTTTGCCCGGTCTGGGTGACGGCGCTGATCATCGGGCGCGAGTTTTTGGTCACCGGCCTGCGGCAAATCGCGATCGAGGCGGGCCAGGTGCTCGCAGCGGACGGCTTGGGGAAATGGAAGACCACCTTTCAGCTGGCCTATCTGATTTCCGGTCTGATCTGGCTGACGGCGGAGCACGCCAAGAAGCAGGTGGCGCTGCTTGAGTGGTTGGGAAATCTCGCCCGCCCCTCGTGGGAGGGTGGGTGGCTGCAACCGTTGTTCCTCTGGGCCGCGGTCGCGCTGACGGTGATTTCCGGATGGAACTATGTCTGGAGCGGTCGCGGCCTGCTGAAGGCCAAGGGCTAACTGATGTGCGCGGCGTAAGCGGCGGCATCCAGGAGCGACGCGATGTCGCCCGTGTTTTTCACCTTGAGCTTGAAAATCCAGCCCTTGCCGTAGGGGTCGGAGTTCACGAGGGATGGATCGGCCTCGACGTCTGGATTCACTTCCACGATTTCACCGCCGATGGGGGCGTAGATGTCGCTGGCGGCTTTCACGGATTCCACAACAGCGGTCGGATCACCCGCGTCCACGCTGCGACCCACGGCGGGAAGCTCGACGAAAACGACGTCGGTGAGTTCTTCCTGGGCGTGGTCGGAAATGCCGACAGTGGCGATGTCGCCTTCGAGGCGGACCCATTCGTGGGAGTTGGCGTAGCGGAGATCGGTCGGGGTGTTCATAGGGTAAAAGCTGAAATGCTGAAAGGCTGAAAGGCTGAAAGGCTAAAAGGCTGAAAGGCTGAAAGGCTGAAAGGCTGAAAAAGACTTAGGCGGACGGGGCGGGCTTGTAAAACGGCTTTTTGACGACTTCCGCGGGGAAGAGTCTGCCACGGACTTCGACTTGGAGCGCGGTGCCGAGTGTGGAGAATTCCGCTGGCAGATAGGCCATGCCGATGCCGGTCATCAGCGAGGGGGAAAGCACGCCGCTGGCGAGTTCACCGAGGACGCTGCCATCGGCGGCGACGACGGGATAATGCGCGCGGGGTGGCGGTCCCTTGTCGAGGTAACGGATGGCGGTTAGCTTGACTGCTGGGCCATCGGCCTTCTGGCGGGCGAGCGTGTCGCGGCCGATGAAGTCGCCTTTTTCAAAGGCGCAGAAGAATCCGAGCCCGGCCTCGATCGGTGAGCGCTCGGGGGAAAGGTCGTTACCGTTGAGCGGGTAGCCCATTTCCAGTCTGAGGGAATCGCGCGCGCCGAGGCCGCAGGCTTTCGCGCCGGCGGCGATGAATTGTTGCCAGTAGCCAATTCCCTCGGCGGCTGGGGAAAAGAATTCGAAGCCGTCCTCGCCGGTGTAGCCGGTCCGGCAAACCACCGAGCCTGCCTTGGTGGTCATGATGCCGTTGCGCGGTGGCAAGGTTTCTCCGGGGAAGACTTTGGTGAAAATCGCGGCGGAGGTGGGTCCTTGCACGGCCATGCCAGCCCAGAGTG
>JAYWDF010000934.1:0-8808 GCA_043779985.1 Akkermansiaceae bacterium
TTCATCGGCGGCTTGAATTGGAGAATGTAAATGGGGGGCTTGCAAATTACCACGGTATTTAGTTTTGTTATTTCAATAGCTCTAGCCATGCTTTCGAAACTTCTTTTGTGGATTCCGGCACGACCATTGCCCCCCGCGTTTCAAAATCCCCCGAGCGCAAATCCTGACACCCGAGCGCCTCGCCCTGGCAATTCTTGAGCTCCACCAGTTTCAGAATCACGGAGGTGTGAATTGATTCCGACGCTTTGCCTAGAGCTGTCTCCAAATCCCCATGGCCTCCAGACAAACCCTAAGCCCGCTGGCGCTGTGACGGCTGGGCAGGGGCCAAAGAAACCGAAGAATCCACAGAATTGTCCGAAGAAATGATCCAAGACTTGCAGAACGCGCCCGAACTCCCCAATAAAGTCGCGCGGTTTGTTACTCAACAACCCTCCTAAGGTTCCCGACAATGTCCGATTCCAAATTCCAACTGGGACAAGCACCAATCATTGAGGCGGTGTTGGACATCGATTGCGCCCTGCCGCCTTCGCTGAAAATGGAGGAGATGGAAACGCCCGCACGGGATGTGTTCCGGGCGGATTACCCCAAATTTCGCAAGCAGCTCCTGCTTCAGCATTCGATCAAACAAGCGGCTGATGGCCCTGCCGAAGTGTCCGGTTCCAAGGCGCTCCAGGCATTCCAATTTCTGACCGACGACGAGAAGCAGTTGATTCAGATCCGCAACAACGGTTTTTCATTCAACCGCTTGGAGCCCTACAGTTCTCTCGATGATTATATCCCCGAGATCCAAAAACAATGGGAGGCTTACCGCAGTTTGGTTGCGCCCATTCGAATCCGCCGGATCGCCCTTCGCTTCATCAACCGCCTTCTTTTGCCTGTTGATGGCGGAGATCTGAAGCTTTCCGATCACCTGAGACAGGCTCCCCAGCTCCCGGAGGAGACGAGGCTCTCTCTGACGGGTTTCCTGCACCAGCATCAGGCGATGGAGGAAGGAACCCGCAATCAGGTTGCGATCATTCTTGCTTCCCAGCCTGTGGAGAATGAGGCGCTTCCGGTCATTCTGGACATTACGGCAAGCAGGGATTGTCGTTTGGATCCGCAGAATTGGGAGGAAATCTCAACGGTAATCCGTTCTTTGCGTGTCCTGAAAAATCAGGTATTCAAACAGAGTCTTACCGAACCATGCCTGAGCCGATACTAACTACCGCGATCGTGGCCGGCTACGCGCTTTTGCAGCCTTTGGCCCGTGGCACGACCGCGTTTTCCGAATCAGCCCGCCGACTCAGCGAGGACGCGTGGTTGGTATTGGCCGATGCGGAAACGCCGGTTTCATTGTTTGGGGCCCAGCACACAGCACTCAGCTCATTGGCGGAGGCTGCCGCAGAGGCGTCTGTTGAGGATTGGGACGGATATGGAGCGCTACCCGTGTTGGATGGCGCGATTGAGGCTGCCGCTGCTTTCATTCGGGCTCTGCCATCATCAGTGGTTCAACCTGAGGTTGCGGTGGATCCGGACGGTCAGGTCTCGCTCGAATGGTTCGGTGCCAAAGACCGGATTTTTTCGATCAGCTTAGGTGAACGGGGCCGGGTGGCGTATGCCGGAATCGATGGCTCGGATCGTTGGAGGGGTGCGGAACAATTCGACGGGCACTCCATCCCGCCGTTTCTTCAAATGGGGATTCGGCGCGTGATTGCATGAGTGCCCTTCAGTCAGGTCTATCCAAGCAAGTCGGCGATTCGGAAGATCTCTGTCGATTCCTGACCTCATCCGGCGACTTTCTGGCGAATCGCGGAATTGTAAAACCCCGCGTGTTTTTGCCAAATCCCAAGAATCTCGAAACGTCGGTTTTTCGCCACGGAGCGGAGCCTACTCCCGGACTTTGGGAGATTGCTTCAAACGAGATTCCACCGGAACGAAGTGTTCACGGGGCGGGAATCGTCAAAGTCGGAGTCGTGCGCAAGGCTGCGCTTGAGGTCATTGCGGATGAAACGCCTCCGAACGGGCCACGGCATGCAAACATCGTCGGATGGCCACTGGACTCCAGTGATCCGGAGGAACAGAAATCGCGCTGGAAGGATTTGGCGAATGCGATCTCCAAGGAGGCAAATCTTGTCCTGCGCTGAAATTGCTTCGCTGCCCTTGGGATTGAAAATCCGGCCCCGCCATGGCACTTCTCGAACGCTCCAAGCTCTACCAGGACGTCTGGTCCCGGCCGTGCACGAAGATTCCGACGGGGCTGGGGATTTCCAGCAGCGCGCTGAAGCGGATTTGCACCGAGATGGACATCCCGACACCGGTGGCCGGGTATTGGACACGGGTGCAGTGCGGCAAGAAGGTTTCCAAAGACCCGCTGCCGAAGGCGAAAGAGGAAACGCGGCTGACTTGGGATGTGGATCTGAAAAACAGCAAGCGGCAGAAGGTCGAGCGGGTGAGGAAACAGAAAGAGGAACAGGAGGTTGCCGAAATGGTGGAGGCCCAAGCCTTGCCGATGATAACGATTGCCGCAGATCTGGAGAACCTGCATCCGCTGGTGAAGGCGACGCGCACCCAGTTGCGCGAGGAATGGAGCAACAAATCCTGGGACCAGCGCAAGGAACGCAAGCACTTCGATGCACGGGTTTTTGAAGGCAGTCTGGACCGCGCCCTGTTGTTTCTCGATGCCTTCGCGCGTGGAGTTGAAGCTCTCGGCTTGAAGTTTCGATGTGATCTGGACGGTGCCGAGGCAGCGAAACCCAAGCGCAAATATGGCTACTACCGGGAGCAACGGCCCTCGCCGGTTTGCTGGGTGGAAGCCAGCGGCGAACGGGTTTCCTTCGTGCTCAAGGAGAAGAGGAAACGGGTGATGGTCACGAATCCTGAGGAGAAGAAGCGCTTGTGGGGCAGGTCATACGAGGATGTTCCTGCGGGTGTCTTCGAATTCTCGATCGATGCCGGCTGGGGTTTCAACCGAACTTCGACATGGAAGGACGGCAAAATCCAGCGCATCGAAAGTTGCCTCGATCAGATCGTCGCGACAGTCCCGCTTGTGGGTGAGCTTCTCAAACAGGAGCGAATTCGCCGGGCAGAGGAAGAGCGCCGCCGCAAGGAGCTTGAGGAACTCCGCTACCGGATGGATGCGATCAAGCGGAAGGAGAACGAGGCCGTTGAAATCCTTTTAAACCACTCGACGAATCACCAGCGTGCGAATGAGTTGAGAGCATTCATCGAGGCTGCGAGATCGCTGTATCTCCGTGATCATGGCCAGTATCCGCAGGAGAACTCACCGGAAGATCTTTGGCTCAGATGGGCGGAGCAACATGCCGAAACTCTTGATCCTTTGGGCGAAGGATTCAGACCTTGGAACGGTCGTGCGTTCCGACAGATTCCCGGACTTTTCCCTGTTGCCTAAAGCCAACCCACAAGCCTATCCGCCGCCGAATCCGGACTTGCGGCAAGTCGCAGAAAGATGCACATTTCACACATGAAAACCGCCGCCACCTTCACCGCCCGCATCGTGCGCGATGGGAAATGGTTCATCGCATTCTCGCCGGAATTCCCGGAGGGCAACGGCCAGGGGCTCACCGAGGAGGAGGCGTTGGAATCGCTCCGCGAGTCGATCCTATTGCTGCTGGAGGACCGTCGCGAGGATGCCCGTGCTAGTCTTGGCAGCGGCGAGAAATTGATTCCCCTCGCCCTTTCATGAAGCGCCGGGGACCCGTCCCGCTCCACGCCGAAATCCCCGACCTGCTGGCCAGGAAAATCTGCCGTGCGCTGGAAATCCCCGAGCCATGAAAAAGCCGCCCAATGTGTTGACCGTCACATTCTCGCCTGCTGATTCTTACCCGTATGGCGAAGCGTAAAATGAAAGTGGGCAGCGGCGCGTTTGGAAGCGGAAAGAAAGCCGGACCATCCTTTTCGAGACCCAACCCGGAATCCATCATGTCCGTGCGTGATTCAGAGCGCATGACGAAGATGATTCACAAAATCATCGCGTCGAAGGACTTCGGATCGATTGAGGAGATGCAGCTATACGTCAAAGAAAATCTCGCGGGCAGGGAGATGGAGGAACTCGAGGCGATGCTGCCGGATGATGGACCGCAGAGTGATTTCGATCGCGCGGAAAGCTTGATCGACAGAATTCCCGAAGGCACGGCACCGGAGGAAGTCGTCCGCATTGCGGAACAAGCGCTCGGGCTTTCCGAGGACTGCATGGGAGCATGGTTTGAGTATGGAGTCTATGCGGAGGATACCACCACGGCTCTTGAGAGATTCGAACAGGGAATTGAAAGAGGACGCATTCGTTTCGAGGAACAGATCAAGGAATCCGGCGAAGGGCATGGACTCTGGGGATACATCGAGGTGAGGGATTTCATGCGCCTTCTGGCGGAGAAGGCAAAGGCACTGGTGGAGCTGCGCGAGCTGGAGAAAGCGGCGGAAGTCTATCAGGAAATGCTTGCTCTCAACCCCACGGATAACCAAGGCATTCGCAGCGATCTGCTCCGCATCTACATGATCCACCGCCGTCTGGATGATGCCCGCAGATTGCTGGACCGTTTCCCTAACGATGCAATGGTGGATATGGCTTATGGCCGGGCGCTACTCGAAATCGTGGAAGCGGCGGAAAAGACCGGCTTTCAGATACCCGACGCTGATAGCCCGAGGGCACCCGCCAGTGCTGCCGCACTGCTGAAAAGCCTGGGCCCAGAATTCCATACTGCCGTCAAACTTCTGAATCACGCGGTAAAGATGAATCCCTTCGTGCCGATTTTCATGACCCATGGCTCACTTCTTGATGTGAAAGTTGATGAGCTGGTTGTCTTCGGAGGACCCTATGAAGCGGTGACCTATGCGCAGCAATGGGGCTTGCTCTGGTATATCTCGGGCCTTCCTTTCCTGCTGTTGAGTGGAGCTTCTCTTGGAAATCTGAAAAGACTGGCGAAGGCCCCACACACCACCGAAGAGCTGATGGATGTGACCGATCAACTGGAAAATTTCGAAAACCTTGGTGGGCGACCTTGGTGGGAGAAATTTGAAGAGCAGACATGACGGCGAATTGAATTCAACCAACTTCTTATTTTTGATAGACCCGCACGTAGTCAATCTCCATGCGTTGAGGAAATGTGGCGGTATCGATGCCTTTGGAGCCGCCCCATGAGCCGCCGATGGCGAGGTTGAGAATCAGATAGAAAGGCTTGTTGAAGGGCCACTGGGCGGGCTGGTCGGCGGGCTTGCGATCAAATGATGCATAGGTCTTACCGTCGATATGCGCGTCGATACGGTTCTCCAACCACTCGATCGAATACACGTGGAATTCGTTAGAAAATGTGGGCACCATAAGATTGCCGGATCGCTGGGTGCCTTTGGTGTGGTTGTAGGCTCCGCTGTGGAGGGTACCATGGATTTTCCCGGGGTCATGGCCGACGTGTTCCATGATGTCGATCTCGCCGCACAAGGGCCAAGCCACCTTAACGTGGTCCGAGGGTAACATCCAGATGGCAGGCCAAGTGCCGCGTGCCGCAGGCAGCTTGGCTTTCACTTCCGCACGGCCGTATGTCCACTCGCCGTGGCCTTTTGAAATCACGCTGGCAGAGGTGTATTCGCCGCGTTCCATCGTTTCCTTGCGCGCCTCGATGATCAATTTTCCATCCTCGACGCGGGCGTTTTCTCGGCGATTCTCCGTGTAAAACTGCTTCTCGTTATTGCGAATCATGCCCTTTTCATAACCCCACTTTGCGGGATCTGGTTGGCCCGGTTGGTCGAATTCATCGGACCAAACGAGTTTCCACCCGGGAAGCTCCGCAGCGTGGACAGATATCGTGAGAAGAGCGGGACAAGCTAACAGTTTTAGGAAATTCATGGGTGGGAACCGGTTCGGAATGCAGGGGGTGATACTCCGGTGGTTTGACGGAACTTGCGGGTGAAGGCGCTTCCGTGAAATAGGCAGGAAACACCCAACTCCTAATTTGCTCCTAATTTTTACTAAATTAGGAATTGGAGCTTGATCTCTGGTGGGATTCTCCTAATTTGCTCCTAATCTTTCAGAATTTAGGAGCAAATCATGAAATTCCCCCAAATGCCGCCTGCTTGGCAACCGCTGCTGGACCGTGCGATCCAGCAGGGGAAGGCGGAGGCGTTTATGGAAATCAGCCATCAGGAAAACCTGCGGGCGGACCGGTATTCGCACTGGGATGATTTCCGGCACCGGGCTGCGGATAAGGACGGCCTGACCAAGGAAGAACAGTGGGCTGCGATCCGGATGGGGCGGGCGATGCGGTCGCAGTCGCTGCCGTTGCTGGACACGAAAGGGCGGGCATTCACCTTTTTTCTTACTCCCAAGGCCTTCGGCTTGCTCCGGGAAATCGACCTCCATTGCGGGACCGGGCCGTCGGCGGGCGCGATGGTGCGGGAGGAGACAAGCCGCCATCAGTTCGATTCGCTGATGGAGGAGGCGCTGGCCTCGAGCCAGCTTGAGGGGGCGGCGGTGACCTGGTCGGAAGCCCGGGAATTAATCCGCAGCCAGCGTCCGGCGACGACCGAACACGAGCGGATGGTGATGAATAATTACCGCACGATGCGCCTGCTCACCGAGTTGAAGGAGCAGCCGCTGACACCCGAGCTAATCTTGCGCGTTCATCGTGAAGTGACGGCGCGAACCTTGAAAGACGAGGCGAACGAAGGGAAACTTCGCGGCCCGGGCGACGACGTGAGGGTGGAGGACGAGGAAAGCGGCGATGTTTTTCACACGCCCCCGGACGCATCGGATTTGCCTGAACGGATGAAGCAGCTTTGTGATTTCGCGAACGAAGCGGGGATGACCGGGTTTCTCCATCCGGTGGTCCGTGCCATCGTGCTGCACTTCTGGATCGCTTATGATCATCCGTTTGTCGATGGCAACGGCAGGACCGCGCGGGCCTTGTTCTATTGGTCGATGCTGCGGAACGGCTACTGGCTGGCGGAGTATTTCTCGATTTCCCATGAGATCCTCAAGGCCCCGAAACAATATTACCGGGCCTTCCTGCACACGGAAACCGACGGGAATGATCTCAACTATTTCCTTCTGCATCAGTTGGAGGCCATCTGCGCGTCGATCGGTTCGCTCAAGGAATCCATCCGCACCAAGCAGGAGGCGGCCGAAGCCCTGCGCAGGAATCTCGGAGTGGGCGGCGATTTCAACCATCGCCAGATCGCGCTGCTCAAGCATGCGTTGAAGCACCCGGTCGCGGCCTACACGGTTGTCGGCCACCAGACTTCCCACGGCATTTCCAACCAGACTGCAAAGAACGATATCGCGGCTCTCGAAGCAAAGGGCTTCCTCCAACGCGGGAAAGTCGGGAAGGCGTTTGTTTACGGTCCGGCTCCCGATCTCGCTGGTAAGCTGGGCCTGTGAGTTTCCAAATCGCGGCCGGGATCCACGCTCCCCGCTCATAGGATTGACTTCCCGCGCCCCCGCCAGGAATATCCAGCCCGATGAAACGGAAGTCGCCCAGCCAAACAAGCCCGGAAAAGCAGGCCTTAGTGATCCGGCCTCGGAGTGGCACCCCGCTCAGCCGCACGCAGGTGGAATTCAACCGCCTGATGAAGTCCCTCGAATCCACCAAGGCCCGCTACACGCTTGAACAGGCTCGGCTCGACGACGCGCTCATGACCTCCAGCCGCGAGCTGATGCCACTCGTCGAGAACCTCAACCGCGTGAACCGCGACCTCGTCTTGAAGGGCCGGAGCGCCCTGCAATCTCTCAAGCTCAACGCCCAGCGCCGCCATTGGTTCGGCGACCTATTGAGCGGCAAGGCGGCCGATCTGTTGGCAGACCCCGTTGGCCTCAGTGAAGAGGAAATCACCGAGCTGGAGGCTGTCATGAACGAACTCGGCCCCAGTGAGGACGATTCGAAGATGAACGCGGCCGAGGACGAGAATTTCGACCTCGTGCGGACCCTGATGGAGCAGGCGGCGCGGCAGGCCGGCCTCGATCTCGACCTCAGCGATCTTGATCCGAATGGCGATCCCGAAGAATTTGAGCGCCAGGTCCGCGAGCGCCTCGCCGCTGCTTCCGCAGCGTTTCAAAACGGGGTGGATTCTCCAGCGGCCAAGCGCCCGCGCAAAGCGACCAAGGCCCAGGCCGAAAAGGAGCGCAAACGCGTCGAACAGGAAGACGCCCAGCGACGCGACCTCAAATACCTCTTCAAACAACTCGCCAAAGCCTTCCACCCGGATCTCGAGCCCGACCCATTGCTCAAGCAGCACAAGCAAGTCTGGATGCAGCGTCTCAACGCCGCTTACGCCGCCAACGATTTACGCGAAATGCTCCAGCTCGAAATGGAATGGCTCGGCGAGGAAGCCACCAACCTCGCCACCGCCGGCGACGAGAAGCTCCAAGTCTACTGCATGGTCCTCAAGGAGCAGATCGCCGATCTCAAGCGCCAGACGCACCACCTGCCGAACGCGCCGCAATACGGACCGCTCCACCGCTTCAGGGATCCCTACTACGGCACACTCGCCAGCCCCGCGACCCTCCGGCGCGCACTCCGCGAACAACTCAACCGTCACCGCGAAATGTTGGAAATCCTCGCCGCCAACAACGCCGCCTCCCGCCGCATGATCTACCAATGGGCTGACGAACACGCCCTGCGCTCAAGCTATCCGCTTTGACAGAAGTGGCGCGCCCACCCACCCAGCCCGCGCCGTCTTCCCCTTGCCCTCAGCGGAACTTCACCCCCAGCCCCTTCGTCAGTGCTTCGAGGACTTTCTGATGGGCAGTGTCGATCTCCTCGGTCTTGAGCGTGCGGGTGGGTTCGCGGTATTGGAAACGGTAGGCGACGGACTTGCTGTCGG
>JAYWDF010000935.1:0-3062 GCA_043779985.1 Akkermansiaceae bacterium
CCATCTCCAAACACAAACCTCCGATCGACCACTCTGGAGACCAGATGATAAACCACTGGTCTCAAGTGTGAATCTTTCCAAGGGGATAACCACCGTGCCTTGCGCATTTCTGTTTACTATATCTATCCAACGGAGGGGTCAACTAGAACTTGGTTATTTGTCTGTCACTTAATAATTGGTCTGTCACTTAATAATTGTCACTTAATAATTCCCTGCCGTGATACAGCCGAGGAGTTTTTAGGATTTGCCATTGACCGCCATGTCAATAGGCTGGTTGCATGATGAAGCGCTTCAGATGGGTTTTTCTGGCGTTGTTAGCCGTTGGGGCCAGCTTTTGGCTGGTGTTGGCTGGCGGCGGGCATAAGGGCGAATTAGCCAAGGCACTACCGGGCGTTAACAAGGGGCGTGAGAGTTCCCGCCACCGGACGGGAGAGGTGGAGAAGCATCTCGCCACACCGTTAGAAAAGAAGGTCGCGGAACAACAGCAGTTGGTGGAGGAACATAAGAAAGCGCTATCCGCTCTCGCGAGAGCCAGAGCCCCTAGAACCCTGAATCCAGAAGGAGCGCCGTCACCGGACGAAACACTTGAGGAAGCGGCGAAAAGAGATCAGGCTGCCCAAGGTTTTGAGGGTGCGAGGCAGGAGTACAACGCAGATAGGCAGTTGCTGGAGAAGTTGAAACTCGAGCTGGCCGAAGAGCAAGCGAGAGGCAAGTAGGGTGCGGATCCCCGCCAAGTAGGGTTGACCTTCGGTCACCCCGAGTCGGCTGAAAGCCGACCCTCGTGCTAACCCACATCCATGAAATCAAACGATGAAAGTCCGAGGCGACGACATGGTCGCCTTCTGCCGCAGCGAGCGCAAAGCCACCAAGCCCTTGCTTGCAATTAATGGAAAAGCAGCTCCGGCGCATGTCATGCGCAACTGACGAAATGACAATTGATCTAGCACCCTGTCGTGAACGGTTCGCAAATCGGCGGATAGATGGTGTCCCGAATTTCTCCAAGTCCAAAACTCCTGTTGCAGGTGAGATAGAAAGAACCATTCCCAACTAACCAAAGCAGATACTAAGGGAAAATTGACCGCTCCGTGAAACGCTGAAAATGGGACACGAATGTCCCTTCTCCATGAAAGAGGCGGGCTTGCGCCCGCCTCTTTGCTCAGTTTAATTTTATCTCGAAGACCGATCCAAATCAGTTCCGGCGGCGGCGAAGAAGACCAAGAACACCAATCGCTCCAAGAAGGGCGGCGGATGGTTCCGGGACAACCGAGAAAGTTGCCGAACGGACCGCTGTGGAACCCGCATCTGCTGCCAATCCAGAACCCGAGAAAAAGCCACCACCGACTTGAGTCGCGGTGGTAGCGGCGCTGGTCGAGAAGAAGGTGATCGCACCGCCGGTATCAGTCGAACTCATGGTGAACGTCGCGCCCGAGTCAGCGGCAGGAAGCGTCCAGTCAGAAAGCCGAATCATACCAAAGGCTTGGTTCGCGATGTTTACAGAACTGAGCGCTGTGGCACCATTATTGAACCAAACGATTGCAAAGTTCTTGTTCACGAAGCTCGTGATATCGATGCCCGTCATGATTCCACCGATCGCACCCGTGCCTGACGCCGAAGTGGTAACAATCGTGTCGCCACCGAAGAGTGAACCCGCAGTGAGATTCGCTTGAGCTGCCGTAATGGTCTTTCCACTTGAACCATTCAGACCGGGTGCGATAGCACCTCCGCTGGCAAGATTTAGAAACCCATCGCCACCCACGTCGGCGATAAGCATGACCAAAGAGCCGGTGGTGATGTTGGTGACTCCGTCGGCACCTTTAAAGGCTCCGCCCACGACGCCGCTGATGGTGGTGGCTGCGTGTGAAGTTGCCGTGAGCACCATTGCAAGTGCTAGGATCTTATTTGTTGTTTTCATTACGATATGTTTTTCTATGTTTAACTGGGGATTTTAGTATGTGTGGAATAATTGCGCGTTACAAAGTGTAAGGGATAGGAGCTGTCCAAGGCACGAAACCAGCGGAACCGTATGGTGCTTTCCGGATCACTAGGCAGCGACCCGCTTTAATCACGTTGCCCGTGAGCGGAGGAGTGAAGGGATCGTTGGCATCATACCATCCGGCAACAACGCCGTTACCGACATCGCCAGTGCAATAGAAATACCCCACTGCGGCTGCTTTGTTGAAACCGGCACCCAGATCATTGTAGACGAAAACCACTTCGACCGGATTGAATGCATCCGGGGACCCTTGGATAGCGGACTGAAGGCCAGAATTCGGCAGCGACACGTCAATCGGATATGGCGCACCCAGATAAACATCATTGAACGCGGTATTCACGGCCACCGGAATAACAGTTCCTGTATTCGGCACTTGGCCACTCACCACAACCGAATTGACCGTGACAGAGGGGTTACGAATGGAATACATTCTGGAAAGATCAATTTTGGTGTTGTCCAAAGGTGCGGAGAACGGATCGTTTGCATCATACCAACCAGCGACAACTCCATTTCCAACATCTCCCGTGCAATAGAAATACGCCACGGCACTCGCTTTGTTAGTTCCGAAACCGGTGCTCGAGGCAAAAACAAAGGCGGTGGGATTGAATGCATCGGCAGTCGTTCCAACACCGGCACCACCTGGGAAGAGAGTATTTAGGGTCCAATAAGGCACGACCTTGTAGGTATTGCCGCTAACAAACCCTTGAACTTGAAGCGTAGTGGCTCCACCATTGACGGTAATCGAAACGGCATCATTGGCAGTGACTTGATAACTCTTACCAAGCAGAGGCCCGGAAGTTGCCACCAAGTAACACTGTGTGGTAACGTAAGCATTCGGAGTGAGGCCGGATGCTCCGATCACATTACCAGCAATACTTGAGGATGCCGCAGCGAGAACCGTCGCGCGCTCAAGTGGAGGCGTAACTGTGGTGTCCGCGTTAGCAGGAACAGTGATTGAAACATATCCCACCGGAGTGGTGTATGCGGTTGCCGCGCCGAAGGCCATCCCGGAGGCGGCGGCGGCGAGGATGAGTGAATAAGATAGGTATGGTTTCATGACAGTTTTGGT
>JAYWDF010000936.1:0-8773 GCA_043779985.1 Akkermansiaceae bacterium
GCGCAGAATGGAACTGGTCCCTGACCGGCAGCTACAAGTTCTGGAGGAAACTATTCGTGTCCTTCCAAATCCCAACAACAGCACCCCAATAAAATGAAATCTAAAGTTCTATGGCTATTGATTGGAGTGATTATGCTATTCCTCTTTTTTGGAGTATGGAGGTCCAAGAGATTTTTGAATTATCAGAGTGCTGAACCAAATTCTAGAGCAGATACTGTGGTGCCGGATGCTCCATTATCCAATTCAAGTGGCGGCACCGGCACCCAGGTGACATCCGGCCCAAGTTCTATCGAGTTTGCGGCCGCCCATCTTACGCCGATCCTATTTTATGGCAAAGCGGTTGATCAAAATGGGGTGCCGATTCCTGATGCTACAGTGACCTATCGATCAAACAATATTCCTTGGGGAGGTGGTGCCCGCAGCCAAATGAAAACAGACGCTAGTGGGGAGTTCCAAATTTCTTCCAAAGGACTTAGTTTATACGTTGAAGTCGCAAAGGATAACTATAGATCCTTGCCTCGTCGCTCCGACATTGCTCCTGGGGTTGCTGATGAGCGCCCTGTATCATCCGGGACTTACCCATATGCGAAGCAATTTGCGGGGACTGTGCATAAACCAGACAACGCCCATCCTGTGATTTTCACCCTGCACAAATCAGGAGAACTGGAACCTCTGATCAATCAGCCGGGAAAAGATCTGATTATGGCAAAGGATGGGTCACCGATTCGCGTCGAACTGAATCCTGGAAATCCGAAAACAGTGATTGAAATGCAATGTTGGACTGATGACAAGATCCCCAATGCGGAGCGACATTACGACTGGCGTTTCAAGATGACAGTTCTTAGCGGTGGGCTGGAGGAGCGACTAGATGAGATCGCTTTTATCGCGCCCCCTTCCGGCTACGAAGAGCGGTCATTCGACTATTCGATGAAGAAAGAGCTGCCGGGCAACCAATGGAGGGACGAGGTGGTTAAAAGTTTTTTTGTTCGATTCGAAGATGATACATATGCCATCCTTGACGTGAATATGATTAGCGGTGGAGGGCATTTTGCAGTCGTGAGTTCTCGCCTTAACCCGAAGCCCGGATCGAGAAATCTCGAAACGGCACCGCCTAAGAAACCTAAATACAGATAAAATGAACAGATCTTCTTACTGCAATTTACTAACTCATCCACTCCGGCAACTCCCCCGAAGATCGTCGCTCCGCCCCACCAGGCATCCCACTGGCGGCTGTCACGTGAGCTGCTGGTCCTGCGGGAACATGTGACGTGCGCGGGGTAATGCTGCATCTCGGTCCGGGTGCCTCCCGCAAGCGGGTCCCTCCCTCCCCGGACGTTCCCTCGGGGAATACCCTCGGCAGCATTACCCGTCGCAGTCACAAGTGCCCTCCGGCCTGTGCAGCTCCCGCGCCAGCCGCATGTTAGGCTCGTTGTCACTCGCATCCTCCGGCCACCTCACCCCGCACGGCCAGCCGGGAGGCGGAATCCGCCCCCCCCGGTTCCGCTCCGCTTCACCGCCTCCCGGCTCGCCGCCCCCCCCCCGCCGCAAAGAAGCTCCGCACCCCGGCCTGCGGCATCGTGTTTCGTTCCTCACATCATGCCTCCGGCCCCCAAGAACCGCCGTCGCGATGCTCTGGGAATTGCGCTTCGGGTGCGTCGTTCGTGTCGTCCACATCGGAGGCTCGCGCGGCCACCTCCGGGCGCTACGGCGTCAAGTGCTGTCCTCGTCATTCCCGGCGCTTCCGCACTCCTATCGTCGTTTGTGCAGCTTGGTCATTCCTGCGGGATCACTTGACCCCGCGCCCTGCGGTGGCAAAGAGCACCTATCGGTTTTGCGTTCGCAAAATCCGGCGTCCACCGGCTTTGCAAAACATCGGCAATCCCAGGGCAGGGGAATCCCACCTAAATATTTAAAATGGACCGAAATTATAAGAAAAAGTGCTTGTCTGGCTTTTCGCAACCGCTACATTGCTTCGCATGGCACGCAGATGGATTGTTGAACGGAGTGCATCGGCGGAGAAGCCGGTGTTCTATCACTGCATCTCGCGGGTGGTGGATCGGCGGTTTGCGTTTGAGGGTGATGAGAAGGAGAAGTTCCGGATGTTCATGCGGATGTATGAGGATTTCACGGGCTGCCGGGTGGTATCTTATTGTTTGATGAGCAATCATTTTCACATTTTGCTGGAAGTGCCGCCTTTGCCGGGGGGCGGGCTTTCCGATGGGGAGTTGTTGTCGCGTCTGGCGGCTCTTTACAATGCGGCAGTGGTGGCGGGCGTGGCAAAGGAGCTGGCGGAGGCTCGTCAATTGGGCTATCAGCATCAGGTTGATGAAATTCATGACCGTTATGCGCGGCGGATGCATGATCTCAGCCGCTTCATGGAGGGCTTGCTGCAACGCTTCACCCGTTGGTTTAATCGAACGCAATCGCGCTCGGGAAATTTGTGGGAGGATGCGTTTAAAAGCGTGATCGTGGAGGAAGGGGTGGCGGCGCGGACGATTTCCGCGTATATCGACTTGAATCCGGTACGTGCCGGGATGGTGCTGGATCCGGCGGACTATCGCTGGAGCAGTTATGGCGAGGCGATGGGCGGTGGAGCGCGAGGGAACGGCAAAAAGGCGCGCGCGGGACTGGTGCGGGCGTTGATGGCGCACAAGGGCTATCAAGCGGACGCGCAGCACTGGGCGGGGCGGGTTTCGAGGGACTATCGAATGATTTTGCTAGAAGCGGGTGAGGAGAAGCTCAAGGAGGTGGTGAACGTGGCGGGCGAACGCGAAGTCAAGGTGGTGCGCAAGGGCATGAAGAAAGCTGCAGCGGAGGCGGAGTTAGTGCGATTGCAGCGAAGTCGCGACGTGGCGATGGGGAAAATGCTGCGCTGTCGGATCCGCTATTTCACGGATGGCGCGGTGATTGGCAGCCGGAGTTTTGTGAATGAAGCGTTTGAAAATGCTAGGAACCGATTTGGGCCGAAGCGAAATGATGGGGCGCGGAAAATGCGGGGCAGCGGTGCGCCGGCGGCCGGCCTGCTATGGAGCTTGCGGGATTTAACAAAAGACATTGGGTGAGATTTGGGTCGTTCTCGACATGCACCCAGGATTCTTGAATGGGATCGTCCAAAGTCTCGGACTTGCCTGTAAATTGATCCCTCTACGGATTTTGGCGAGCTTCGAGCCGACCCATCGGCGGTGTGGGCTCGGGCGGTTCGCGGTTGAAATTCGCAGGACTTCCGGTTTTCGGATTGCCTCGGGCATGGTTCGGGAGACGATGCCCCTGCATGGCGTATTTGGCAGACCGGGCATTTGAATTGATTTCCTCCGCGCACGAGCGTGGACGGCTGGCTCACGCGTTCCTGATCAGTGGCGCGCATGGCAGCGGAAAGGAAAACCTCGCGGCGCGGATGATCCAGATGGTGAACGGAGCGGCAAAATCCGGAGGCTTTGATTTGTTTGGCGAGCCGATCGAGGTTGAGACCCCGGCACTTGATGAGCTGGAAAGCGGCTGGATCCGGATCATCCGCCCGCGCATGAAATCCCGTCGCATTGGGGTTGATGAAATCCGCGATCTCGAACAGACGCTGCACCTTGCGGCGCCCGGTGGGGCGTGCAAGGTAGGTGTTATCACCGAGGTGGATCGGATGAATGACCAAGCGGCGAATGCCTTTTTAAAAACCCTCGAAGAACCGCCAAAGAATACCTTGCTGCTTCTTCTAACGGCCAACCCCCAGCGCCTTCTGCCCACGATTCTCTCCCGTTGCGTGCGCCTGCCCTTGCTCGGTGGGCGGGCCCTCTTGGCGGATGGCGGTGCTGAGCTTGTTAGCGCGCTGAACGCCGCCGCCGCCCGTGGCTTCGGGACGCCGATCGCAGCGCTGCATCTGAAAGCCGCATTTGCCTCGTTTCTTGCGGAATATCGTGAGGAAGCGGACGCCGCCGCCAAGGCTGCTGAGAAGGAGGAGACTGCCGCTTACCGCGATGGCACTGATGGTGGATGGCTGAAAGACCGCGAGGCCTTCCATAAAGCTGCCGCCGAGGCTGAATACTTGGACGCCCGTAATCGGCTTTTCGACGTTCTGATGGCCTGGATGGCGGATCTTCTCCGAATGAAGGTGAATGGCGGTGGTCTGGATTTCCCCGAGTCCGCGCCGGCGCTGCGCGTGATCGCCGAGGCGGAGTCGGAAGGTCGCTTACTCAAGCGCATGGAGGCGCTCGACGCGCTGCGCCGGACTTTGGAAACAAACGCCTTCGAGCCGCTCGCCATCGAGGTCGGGTTTCTCAAAGCATTCGGTTGAACCGGACCGCTTGTGTCGACTCAGCGAAGGCCCGGAGATTTTTCAAATTTGCGGGTGTCCACGACGAAGCGAGACGGCTACGCTTGCGAATGAAGCCGCTCTTTGAAGAACTTGATTTCCGTCCCACTCCGATCGGAGATCTGATTTTACGCCGGCGGCGGATGGCGATGCTCGACGATCTCATTGTTTATGAAGTCCTGCTAGGAAACGGGTATCTCATGTCCAGCTTGTTCCATGACGTGGAAGAGGCGCTGGCGGATCTGGGTTTGGCGGCGGTGGAGGGCCAGGCTCTAAAGGTCGTGGTCGGCGGGCTCGGCTTGGGCTACACGGCGGTCGCCGCACTGCGGGATCCGCGGGTGGTCGAGTTGCTCGTTGTGGATACGTTGGCACCGGTGATCGAGTGGCACGAAAAGGGCATGGTGCCGCTGGGAAAAACCCTGACGGACGATCCGCGTTGTCGCTTTGTCCACGCGGATTTTTTCGCGCTTGCCGCGGCTCCTGAGCGGGGTTTCGACCCGGCGCAGGCAGGGCGGCGGTTTCATGCGGTGCTGTTGGACATCGATCACTCGCCGCAAAATCTGTTGCACGAGCGGAATGCGGCGTTTTACAGCAGCGCGGGGCTGCGCCAGCTTGCCGCGCAGTTGTTACCCGGCGGAGTTTTCGCGTTGTGGTCGGACGATCCGCCGGACGAGAAGTTCCTCAAGCACCTTTCGGAGGTTTTCGAGAATCCAAGGGCGGAAGTGGTGAAATTTGCCAATCCACTGCTGGAGAGAGACTCGGAAAGCACCGTGTATGTGGCGCGCAAAAAGCCCGATGAACGTGGTCCGCTTCCGCCGCTGGAGTAGTGGTGGATAACTCCGCAGCGCCTCGTGATCGATTACCTTCCGTGGGACTGGACGCGGGCGGCTCCGCTGCCTACACCTCGCGCATGACCGTTCGCACCCGCTTCGCACCTTCCCCCACCGGCTACCTGCACGTTGGTGGGGCCCGCACTGCTTTGTTCAACTGGCTGTTCGCCCGCAAGCATGGCGGGGTCTTCGTGCTGCGGGTGGAGGACACCGATGAGGCGCGGAACACGGAGGAGGCGCGGCAGGCGATTTTCGACGGGATGAGCTGGCTCGGCCTGGACTGGGATGAGGGTCCGGAAAAGGGCGGGAACTTCGGTCCCTACTATCAGAGCCAGCGGAAGGAAATTTACGATGCCTGGTTCGCGAAACTCGTAGCCGCCGGCCGCGTTTACGAAGACGGCGGCGCGTGGCGGTTCCGCTTCGAGCGCAAGCCGGTGACGATGAATGACCTGGTTTGCGGCGAGGTGATCATCGACTATCGCGATGAATCCAACACGCCGGACATGGTGGTCAAGCGTTCGGACGGTTCCTACGTTTTCCACTTTGTGAACGTGGTGGATGACTTGGAAATGGAGATCACGCACGTCATCCGCGGCGAGGATCATTTGATGAACACGCCCAAGCATCTCCAGCTCATCGAGGCGCTCGGCGGCAGAGCACCGCAATACGCGCATATCCCGCTGATTCTCAATCCGGACGGTTCGAAGATGTCCAAGCGAGATGCCGGAGCGGCGGTGGGCGACTATCCGCGGCAGGGCTTCCTGTCGGCGGCGGTGGTGAATTTCATCGCATTGTTAGGATGGAATCCGAAGACCGAGCAAGAGATCTTCACCCTGGCGGAGCTGGCGGGCTTGTTCTCGTTGGAAAACGTGAACCGCGCGCCGGCACGATTTGATTTGGAGAAGTGCAAGTGGGTGAACCAGCAACATCTGCTCGGCGTGAGCGTGGAGGATTTCGCTACGGCCGCACGGCCTTTCGTGGAGGCGGCTGGCCTGCCGATTCCGGAGCACTACGTGGCGGTCATCGCGGCGGTGAAGGAGAAGGTCCGCCTGTTTAGCGACGTGCCAGCAGCGGTGGATTTCCTGCTGAAGGATGATTTTGACTACGACGAGGAAGCCGTCGCGAAAGTCCGTGGAAATGCCGCGGCGGGGGGGCTCCTCGCGTCACTCGCCACAGCCTTCGAGGCGATCCCCGAATGGTCGGCGGATGCTGCGAAAGCGGCTCTCAACGAAACGGCTGTCGCGGCGGGGGCGAAGCCGGGGCAACTGATGTTTCCCCTCCGCGTCGCGTTGTCGGGCCGCGGCCACGGGCCGGATTTGGGTGACATGTTGAACCTGCTGGGGAAAGATCGCTGCGCCGCGAGAGCGGGGAATTTAGGCTCCATGCTGTGATTAGCGAAACCCCTTGCGCGGAATAAATTCCGCGCTCCACTCCCATGAAACAAGTATACACTCTGGAAGATCTGGCATCACGCGAATGCCTTGATGCCGGTGCCGACAAGCCTGCGCGACTGGCGGTGATCGGCCACCCGATCGCCCACTCGGCCTCACCGCGGATGCACCAGGCGGTATTGGATGATCTTGGGATCGACGCGCGTTACATCCGGCTCGACATCGAGCCGGGCCAGGTGGGCGAGGCGTTTGTGCGGATGCGGGCGCTGGGATTCATCGGCTGCAACGTGACCGTGCCGCACAAGTTGGAAGCGATGGAGCACTGCGAGGTGCATCCGGATGCGGTGGCGCTCGGCGCGGTGAACACTCTCCGTTTTGATAGCGATTTGAACCGTGGCTTCAATACTGATGGACCGGGTTTTGCCCGCGCCATCGAGGATGATTTTAAAGTCCCGTTCGCCTCGCTCAAGGTCGCTATCATCGGTGCGGGCGGCGGTGCCGGTCAGGCGATCGCGACGCAAGGTTGCTTGTCCGGCATTGGGGAGCTGGTGCTGGTGAATCGCACCTTGGAGAAACTCGAACCGCTGGTAGAGAGGCTGCGCCTGATCCGCCCGGAGACGGAAATTATTGCGATTTCCTTCGAGGATCCGGCCCTGGTGGAGCAATGCCTGAGCTGTGACCTGATCGTGAACACCTCATCAGTCGGATTGAAAGTGGGGGATTCCTCGATACTTCCGGCCGCTTGTTTGAAAGAGGAACACCTCGTTTATGATACGATCTATCAGCCGCCTGTGACGCCTTTGCTCGCGGTGGCAAACGGCCTCGGTTGCCGCACGGCGAATGGTTTCTCGATGCTCATCCACCAAGGCGCGCTCGCGTTCCAGCATTGGTTCCCTCAGACTAAACCGCTGCCGGTCATGCAGGCGGCCATGAGTCTCCGGTGATAGATGGGGCGCTTTACTTCTTCGCGGGCTGTTCCGGTATTTCCACACCAGGTGCATCGACGGAATACCAGTGGCAGGCGATCACGTCATCGATCTCGAAGCGGCGCTCGATTTTGTCTTCGATGCGGTGCACCTTCAGTCGCACGCGGATGAGGCCCTCGGGATTGTTACTGGGCAAGTTGACGCCGAAGGGGCGCGCGCCGCTTTTTTCCAGCTTGAACGCGGCATCGAGCATGCGGCCGTTTTTGCTGTCGCGTTTGATGAGGAATTCCGGCGATTGGAAGCCGGTGTCGCTGGTAGAGCCGAAGCGGGGCGCGTAGAGGACGATGCTGAGGGTATCGGCGTGTTTGCGTTCTTCGGCGAGGCGCTCGCGAGCGAGGAGTCGGAACTCGCCGTGGAGATCGCCCGTGTCTGCGAGAAACAGGGCCCACGGATATTCGCTGTACCGGGCGTAATGATCCCAGTCGAGGCGCCATTCGCCATTCTCCTCGACGAAGACGGCATCGAGCTTGCGGCCGTCCTTGGTACTCCAATACGTTTCGATGGCTCGTCCGGCGGGCAGGTGGAGCACGGCATTATGAGTCAGCGTCAGAGTCTGCGGATCGACGCTGGCGAGTGGATTCAATCCGTAGAAGCGGGCCATGCGCGCGGCGGTGGAGATGGGAGTGAGGACGAATTGGTTGCGCTCCTCGGGGGTTCCTGCGGCGAGGAAATTGGTGAAAACCTGGCTGCAGAGCGGGCCGGCATCACTCAATAGGGCGAGATCTTCGGCGGAGACCACCGATTTCGCGGCGGCGGCGCTTACGAACGGCTTTTGCTCTGGGCTGTCCTCCGGCCACAGCCAACGGGCGAGCAGGACGATCGCGACGAGAAACAACAACCAACCGGACACGAGCTTGGCCATGAAATAGCTGCGCTTTTTCGTCCGCGAGGGGTATTTCTGAGCCTTGCCAGCGGCCGGCTCAGGCGTGAAATCAGGCGAAACAAGAGGTGCCGGGGGCGGTATCTCGATGCCCAATGAGGGATTGTTCCCACAGGTCGAGCAGAGACGGCCCCCCGGTTCTCCGACGGGAGATTGGAAGAGCGAACCGCAGCGTCCGCAATGAAACCAAGAGATATGTTGCTCGCTCACGAGTGGAGTTTAGGGGCTTACCCAGTCAATGTGAAGCATCTCTCTAATGAACCACTGATTCGGGAGTGCGCCACTGGGGCCGGGTTCGAGGCGGAGGGTGATTTTTTGCGAACTTTGGGCCTCTTGGACGATTTCCCCCTTGTTCAAAAGCGGGCCGATCGCCTCCTCCGCAGGTT
>JAYWDF010000937.1:0-3050 GCA_043779985.1 Akkermansiaceae bacterium
CCACCGCGCCGTCCGCCTGCTAGGCGTCGGCGTTCGTTTCGAGGACCCGCACGAGTCCGAGCAGATGGAGTTCTTCGCCTGATCCCTTGTGCCGACCGCGGGTCAACGCTGGGAGATGACCGGTTGGCCTTTGAGGAGGCTTGAGTAGTCGATGAGAATGCTCTGGGCCTCGTGCAGAATGACGTCGTTCGCAGGAGCGACGGCGGTTTCTACGTCATTGTCCGGATCTGCATCAAGAGTGACGTGGGGCGTTTTCGGTTTCACCAACTCGCTCAGCCCCGGCTTGGAGAGGTTGTTGAGCGTGACCTGATAGGCGGCAGGCGTCTTGGCGGCGCGGGCAAGGCGGTCCTTCTTGGCGGCCTCGGTGCGGGCCTTGAGCTCGGCCTTTTCCTTCTGGCGCGCCACTTCGTTGAGCGACACAGATTTATCCGCGCGCATCTTGCGGAAGCGTTCGATGTCGGTTCGCAGTTCGACAAAGTCCGGGTCCTTGGTGACGCGCCGCTCGGAATTCGTCCGTAGGGCCGCGAGCGATGCCGCCACGCGGTCGGTGGCGGTGAACTTGGCGGCCGCGATGGTGTCCCATGGCAGCGGGTTGCCGAGATCCGACTCGCCGATTTCCGGCAGGTCCGTGAGCGAAGGGATGACGATGTCGGCCTTGACTCCCTCGAGCTGGGTGGACTTGCCGCTGGGGCGATAGAACTTGCTGATCGTCACCTTCAAGGCGCCCGGATCTGAGCCGGGCGTGATGCCTTCGCCTTGCATCACCCGCTCCAATGGCACAATCGTCTGGACGGTGCCCTTGCCGAAAGTCGAGGTGTCGCCCACGATGAGGGCGCGGCCGTAATCCTGCAAGGCTCCTGCTAGAATCTCTGAGGCCGAGGCGCTGAAACGGCTGGTTAGAACGACGAGCGGTCCGTCGTAGGCGACCTTGTCGTCGCGGTCCCGGCCGATTTCAAGGCGGCCTTCCAGATTGCGTGTCTGCACGACCGGGCCGGACGGGATGAAGAGTCCGGTTAGGTCGATGGCTTCCTGGAGCGAGCCGCCACCGTTGCGACGCAGGTCGAGGATGATGCCGGTGACATTTTCCTGCTTGAGCTTGGTGATGAGGCGCGCCACGTCGGCGGTGGCGGACGTCGGCGCACCCTTGCCATTGCCCTCGCCGGCATAGAACCCCGGGAGGTCGATCACGCCGATGCGCTGGGTCTTGTCGCCCGCGGGGAGGTCCATGACCTGGGCTTTGGCCTGCTGGTCTTCGAGTTTGATTTCGTCGCGTACGATGGTGATTTTTCTCCGCACACTGTCATCGGTGGCGTCCGCGGGAATGATGTTGAGGAACACCGAGGTGCCCTTCTTTCCGCGAATCAGCTCGACGGCTTGGGAGAGCGGCAGGTCGATGAGATCGGTGAACTCGTTGCCATCCTTCTGGGCAACGCCGACGATGCGGTCGCCGTTCTTGATGAGGCCGCTGCGCGCGGCCGGACCGCCGGGGACGAGCTCCATGATCTTGCAATACCCGTCTTGGGATTGCAGCGTCGCGCCGATGCCGATGAGGGAGAGATTCATGCCGATCTCGAAACTCTTGAGCTGTTCCGGGCCCATGTAGTCCGAGTGCGGATCATAGACTTGGGCGAGTGCTTCGAGATACATTTCCAAGACTGCCCGGTCGTCGAGCTTGCGCATCGTCTCGGCGATCCGCACCGGGCGTCGGCTGAGGGTTTTGACGATTTCCGCCTCCTTCTTGCCAGCGAGTTTTTCCTGGAGGTATTCGTAGCGCAGCTGTTGGCGCCAGAGGGATTTGGCGGCTGCTAGATCGGCGGGGTGGGGCGCTTCCTTGCGATCGTAGGAAAACGTTTCGTCCGCCGTGAAATCGAATTTCTCGTGTTCCAATAAGTCGGTGGTGTAAGTGATCCGCTGGGCAAGTCGGTCGAGGTAGCGTTTAAAAACGAGGTGGGCGAGGCTTGAGTCGCCCTGTTTGCGGGTAGCCTCCGCCAGCGTGGGGCGATAGCGGGCGAATTCTGTGAGATCGCTCTGGAGAAAAAGCATGTGGCTGCCGTCGAGCGTGTCGAGATAGCGGTCGAGGAATTTGCCCGCGAGTTCATCGTTGAGCTGCTGGTGTGCGAACTGGGAGCTTTCGAGAATTTTCGAGGTGAGCATCGTCACTGCGGCATCGGTCGCCTTGGCGTCGAGCGGATCCGCCGCCCGGAAGCCAAACGCAGCAGCGGAGGCGATCAGGCTGGCGCTGATCGAAAAGGCAGGGAGAATGGAGGAGAGGGGCGAGTTCATGTTTTCGAGAGTGAGCTGGTGAAGAAGTATCTTCCGTTCATGTAGAACGGCGCAAGACCGCGGACCTGTCTGGAATCCTGAACTTTACCCCGCGGTGGGTTTGCGCAACTTGTTTTCAGCGGAGTGTAATTCTCAAAGGTCGGTGCGAGGATGGGCGCAGGGGAGATCTTGCTGGACCTGAAGAACCCCGAATATCGGCTCGGAAACCCACCGATTTGGGGAGATTTTTCGAGAATCCGGGGGATTTTCCGCGGTTTTGGTCCCGAAGATTGACGGGTTCGCTTTCCCATGCACAATTCCGCCGCCGGGCGGAAGAGCCGCATCGGTATTTCCAAATACTGCTATGACTACCATCGCCATCAACGGATTCGGCCGCATCGGCCGCCTTGTCTTCCGTGCCCTCGTCGAACAAGGCCACCTCGGAACCACCTTCAACGTCGTCGCCGTCGGTGACATCGTTCCTGCCGACAACCTTGCCTACCTCCTGAAGTATGACTCCACACAGGGTCGCTTCTCGGGAACGGTCTCCTCGAAGAAATCCTCCCCTGAGCTTGCTGAAGATGACATCATCGTCGTCAACGGCCACGACATCAAGGTCGTCAGCGCCCGCAGCCCGGAAGGTCTGCCATGGAAAGAGCTCGGCGTGGAAGTCGTCATCGAGTCCACCGGCCTTTTCACCGATGCCGCATTGGCCAAGGGCCACCTCACTGCCGGTGCCAAGAAAGTCATCATTTCTGCACCTGCCAAGGGCGAGGACGCCACCTTCG
>JAYWDF010000938.1:0-3047 GCA_043779985.1 Akkermansiaceae bacterium
CACGAGGTAGATCAGGCCCTTTTTCATGAAGGGGTTGCGGCTGGCCTGCTTGTGTTTCATGGGGATGACGTCGCCATCGTTGAGGAGCGGGGCCATGCTGAGGCCGCTGATCTTGACCATGACCGTGTCATCCGCCCCGTCCCAATCGGTGACCTCGGCGCTGATCGGCGAGCCTGCGGCCGCGAGGATATGGGGCTTGACGGGGAACGGGCTGACTTTCGACGCGGCCCAGGCCTCTGCGGCTTTGTTCAGCTCATCGATGGCCCAGTCCTTCAGCGTTTCCGCCGGGCTGGCCTTGTAGGCTCGGCACCAGGCGTTGAACTCGTCGGCGGTGGGCGCGAGCGCGAGCTGGTCGGGGAGGCGAGTAGCTGACCTTTGCGCGGACTCTTCTTTTTCGATGGCATCGCTGATGATCTGCTGCACGCGCTCAGTTCGCCGAGTGGACTTTGGCGCCATCAAGTCGCGGATATAGGCGGCAGAATAAGGCGTGTTTTCTGCAAGCCAGGCACGGTCTTTTCCAATGCCATCAAGCCTTGCGTCAATTTCTTCGAAGCTGATCATGCCCGCATTGTAGGTGCATTATCGTAATTTGCGAGAGTTTTTCGCAAAAGATCGTTTTTTGCGTTGACTCGCTCGCAAATTACGATTCAATTCGCCTCATGCAAGCACCGCACCCCACCGCCGGTTTTGAATCCGGCCAGAAGGCTTCGGATTCCGGGAAAGTCTCGGAACCGAATGAACTCAAGCTGCCGGACATCGCGCTGAGCGATCTGCCGGAATCCACCAAGGATTTCATCATCGCCTACAGCGCGACCGGGAAGTCCGTCACCGAATCTATCCGCGAGATCCTCACGGGGGCTGCCATCGCGGGTGGGTTCTCTCCGAAGTCCAACCCGCACGCCGCCTGAGCCATGAGCGAATCAACCTCCAACCTTTCGCATCGGGCGATGGAAATTCAGAACACGGCAACCCTCATTGCTGAGCTGAGATACGCGACGATTTCACTGGGTAGAGTTCAAGATCTATTTCCTCGAAAGCATCGGCTGAACCCCGACGACGCGGAGCATCCCGCGCCGTTCGCTGAGGGAACCTACAAGCTAGTGATGGCAGCAGCCGAGGCCATCCTTGCCGCACTGGAGATCAATCAAAGGGCCATTCCGCTCCATGAAGGTCACGAGTTCCAACCGCTATTCTCGGAGCCAGTTCAACAAGCAGCCGAGACAGCGATGGCGCGTGCGACACGGCGACGACTCGATAACGAACGAGCCTGTTTGATCCGCCTTGGGATGGAAGCTCCAGAAACTCTCCCACGCACGGCAGCCGGTGAAGCGAATCCAGAGACTCCACCCATGGGGAGTGCGCCATCTGGTGATTGTCCCCTTCCTTCAGCCAAATCTGAACACTGATCGTTTCCATAGTCCACCCACTCCAACCGAAACCGACCATGAACGCAACCACTCATCACGCATCCAAGAACTGGGGCAACGAGCGAAAGAATCCTGAGCAAGGCATCCGCACCGGGGAGCCGGGCGCCAGCCGCAATGCCGTCAAGGCGCTGCTCTCCGGACCTGAATCCGAGTCTCTGGAGTTCGTCCGCCGGCACGCTGAAAACCGTGCATGGTTGAAACTCGCCGATGAGATCGAGTTCTCGAAGCCCAAGCCGCGCGGCGCGGTGATGGCACTGATCGCGGCGTATCTCCGCAAGATGGAAGGGAGTATCGCATGAGTGCCGACGCTTGCGATTTCAAGTCGGCGAAGGAAACGGCCCGAGCCTTGGGAATGCATCCCTCGCAAATTTCCCGCCTCTATTCCACCGGGGTGATCGAATCCGAAATCCACGAAGGGCGGATGATCCGCTTCGACGTGGCCAAGGTGCGCAAGGCCCTGGCCAAGCGGGCGCGGGAGAAGCAACGGCAGATCATGGAGCATCTCCCCGAGGGGATGGTTCCGACCTACTGAGAAGCGCCCGCCTCTCTGGCAAGAGACGGACGCCCGAACACACAACGCGCCTCGCGGCGCATTACGCAAAACAGAAATGAACACACAGCAATCTATCACTCAAGACTTTCCCTCCGCGCCTGAGCTGTCGCCTCAGGTTGAAACACAGACTCCACAGGCTGGCCCGAAAATGGAACGCGGAGCGGAATCCACACCTGGCCCATGGTTCCCCGTGCTGAATAGCGTGGGGAGCTGGGATGTGAGCATCGAAAACCGTCAGTTTGCGCAATCGGTGGCGATCGTCTCGACGGGGTGCCCGGTCTATTTCCGGGGCGATCCGGAAGCGAATGCCCGGCTGTTGGCCGCTGCTCCGGATCTGTTGGAAGCTCTGCAAAGCGTCCTTAGGATTGCCGACCGTAAAACGGTTGAATTCGAAAAGGCCCGCGCTGCAATCGCCAAAGCCACGGGAAAGGAGCCTCAGTCATGAGCGCCCTAGCGACGATGTGTCAGTGCTGCAAAGAGGAATGCGGGAAGTTGGTGAGCTTTGACAGCACGCTTGGAAGCCTTTGCAGCGATTGCGCCGAGGGAATTTATATCTCCGCGATTCACCTCAAAATGAATGGCGCGAGGGGAATCTATCACGGTCCCTGCCCGGACAATGGAAAGGACGGCGTGAAATGAAACTCGCCTTTTTCATCTGCCTCGGGATCAACGCAGCCGTGTGGGGCCTGATCGTCGTGATGAATCTCCAGAACTAACACTCATGAAACTGCCCATCGTCCACCTACCCAATCCGCCGCGGGTGCATCCGCTTGCTTTCCTGGCGGTCTATACCGCCTCGGGCGTAATCGTCTTCGCGGTGCTCGCGATTCTCCACACCATTCTCCGCTAACACTACCATGAAAAAGAACAACACGCTATCACAGGAAGAAGCGCCATCCAACGCGTTCACTACCCTGCTCAATACCCACCGCCGCGGAATCGCGGGAAGTGAATGCTCGACGCAGCTTGAAGCGGCGATCCGGGCGGCTCTCGACACCGGCGCGAAGTCCGAGGTCAACGTCAAGGTCACCATCCTTCCCGGCATGGATGACCAGGTGAATATCACT
>JAYWDF010000939.1:0-3043 GCA_043779985.1 Akkermansiaceae bacterium
TGCAGCGTGAACAACGGCTCCGCGCCATCGGTTAGCGCGAGGATGAGCTGGTGGGGCAATAATGGATTTGCCGGAGCGGCGCCGACGTTGAGGAAAAACGACGCGTCATCCGCCATCACCCGTTTCACCTGCGCGGACCACTGCCGACACCATGTTAGAAACTCCTCCCGCGGCGCGGTGTCCTTGAAGCTCTTGTAGGCAATGCCGAGGTTGTAGGGCGGCGAGGTGACGACGAGGTCGAAGCTGGAGGCTTCAAGCGTCGCGAGCGTCTGGAGGCAGTCGCCGTGGAGCAGTTTCATCGGTCGGATGGATCAGGCTGAATGTCTCACCAAATGGTCGGTCAGGCATGGTGCAGCAAAATCGAATTTGCGGCGAAGTGGTCGGATAGAATGTCCGACACGATCACGATGGGGGTGCCGGCCCGGACGAGATCCTCTTTGCGTAACAGCTCGCTGAGGCGCTGGATGGTTTCCTCGATGTTCGAGGCGAACGGCAGCTTGAACGGGCGGATCCCGCGGGTGAGCGAGAGCTGGCGGCAGACGCGCTCGGTAGGAGTGAAGGCGTAGAATCCGGAGGTTCTCGGCCGGAGCATCGCCACGTGATTGGCGAGCACGCCGCGGCGGGTGAGGACCACCAAGCGGGCGTCCGGCAGGGAGTCGGCGAGGGTGACGGCCGCGCGGGCGGTCTTCTGACTTTCGTCGCGGAGCAGGGCGTTCTGGCCGAAACCATGGCCCCCGGAGCGCTCAATCCGGGAGGAAATGCGGACGAGCGCTTCGACACAGCGCTCGGGATAGCGGCCCACCGAAGTTTCTCCCGAAAGCATCAGGCAGTCGGCCTCTTCGTAAGCGGCGTTCATCACGTCGGTCACCTCCGCGCGGGTCGGGGTGGGATTGGTGATCATCGATTCCAGCAGCTGGGTGGCCACGATCACGCGGGTTCCCAGTTCGTGGCAGCGTTTGATGATGCGGCGTTGGAGGATCGGCAGTTCTTCGAATTCGACTTCCGTGCCCAGGTCGCCGCGGGCGACCATGATCACGTCCGCCTCGTGGATGATGGCGTCGATGTTGCGGATCGCTTCCTGGTCCTCGACCTTGGCGACGATCTGGGCTTCTCCCTCTAGGGTTTTCATGGCGGCGCGCAGTTCCCGCACGTGGGCGGAGTCGCGGACGAACGATCCCGCGATGTAGTCGGCGCGGCACTCCACTGCGAGGGCGAGGTCCTTGTGGTCCTTCTCGGTCAGGGCGGGGAGATTCAGGCGGACTCCGGGTAAATTGATGTGGCGGCGCGAGCCCATGGTGCCAGGCGTTTTCACATAGCAGAGGATGCGGTCGGTTTCCACCACGTCGATGCGCATCAGCAGCGCTCCGTTGTCCACTACCAAGGTGTTACCCACCGTCACGTCTCCCATCAGGCCGTCATAGTTGACGGTAGTTGAAATCGGCACCGTGGCGTCCGCGGTGGTCTTGCGGAACTCCACGACATCGCCTTCCAACAAATTGTAGGGCTTATCCAAATCTCCCGTGCGGATGGACGGACCGGTGAGGTCGAAGAGGACGGCGATGTGCACGCCCCGGAGTTCGGACTGGCGGCGGACCCGCTTGGCCATCTCGGCGGCCCATTCGTGTTTGGCGTGGCTCATATTGAGCCGGAAAACATTGGTGCCCTCGTCGATGAGGCGGCCGATCATTTCTTCGGATTCGGTGGCAGGGCCCAGGGTGATGATGATCTTGGTTTTGCGTGACATGGGAGCAGGGAAGCGCGGAGCGCGGAGTTGCGATTGAGGAAGCACAGAGCGTGCCCGCAGGGAGGAAACACGCTTGTCGCCACCCACGCAAGACTCGATCAATCCCCGTTGCTACAAGGATCCCCCTCATTTAGGGTGGTTTCCACCCATAGGGAAAAATCTGGGGAATCGGTTCTGATTACCGCATCAGCGATGTCTCTGTAGACCCGCCGAACCATTGCTAATACTTCATGGCAAAGCGTCCCTGGTGGTGAATCCTCAATCCAGTGCCACGCCTTTCACGCTGCTTTCTGCTGGATCGGCGGCTGTCAGGTCCCGGCGGTGATCCCGGAGATGGCATTCGGCCAAGCGCGAAATCTGGCAGCGGTCGGCTCCCGGCCCGCTTGGATTTTCTACCGTGACCGCGGTGAAGTGTCGTTCCAGGAGCCTTCGATAGAAATCTCCGGTAGCGGCAGCGGTTGAACGCTCAAAGAAATTTCTCTGAGCGTTCCTCGCGCTCATTTCCTGCTAGAAATCAGAATTATTTGTCCCGGATAACCCAGCAGAATTGTAATCCAGCCCCCGGTCGTTGGTGATCCTCAATTGCGGTGGCCTGTCGGCGGTAAACCCGTGGCCATTCGATCAACCCGAATCCCGACTGGATTTCCGCTGGTGGCTCGAGTCATCCAGCTGAATCCAAGGACGGGGCCGCTTCGTCCGGGCGTCGCATTCATTTTAGCAATGGCCGAATCAGGCAAATTCCTGAGCATCTCACCGGCTGCTTGGTGATGGAATCCCCATCATGCCGAAGTTCAAAGTAAGCAAATCCATTTTCGTCCGCGCTCCGGTCAGGCAGGTATATGGAACAGGCTAGGATGCCCGCTTCAACAAGGCCGGCGGCCGGTGATGCAACGAGATGGGGTGGAAGTGGTCCTGATTGAGGAAAAAAGAAGTGAATTTTAAATAGGATGGATTTCAGGATTCCCGGGGGCATTTTCTTGGATTACATTCCTATCATGCGCACAATGGATAGGTGGTTGGCTTCGGAGGAAACCGGGGAACCGTTTTCCCATTGTCTCTGTTGCAAGCTGCCGCTGGTGGAAATCGCCGAGCCGTGGCTGGTCAATAAGGAGATTCAGCGTGGAGAGTGCGTGCTGGAATATGCGATCTGTCAGCCGTGCCGGGACCAGGTGACGGGTCAGCTTTCCGAGGAGTCGAAACGGGCGGTGCGCGATTTCCTGGAGCATGAGATCCAGTGGGAGGAACGGATGAAGGAATTCATGCTGGCCCATGATGCGACGGAGCGTTTCGGCGCTTGCA
>JAYWDF010000940.1:0-8725 GCA_043779985.1 Akkermansiaceae bacterium
ATCTCCGAGTCCGGCCGCGCCGTCGTCGCCTATTACTCGGTGCTCGTTTTCAACATCCTCGACGTCACCAGCGCCCAAACCAGCGAAGAAGCCCCGCCGATCCCGGAAAACGCCCCGCAGAACCTCATGAACATCATCGAGGTCAACAAGGTCATCAACAAGAAGAACCTCCAGGAGTGCTTCAACGACGCCATGTATTACCGCGACCAGATGCGCGCGCAGTTCTTCTACGGCGCCGCCACCCTCCGCGAGCGTGGCCTCGCCGAAGCGTGGTTCTGGCACATCCTTACCCGCATTTCCAACCTCATCGCCGAACTCGACGACATCCCGGAAGACCTCCGCGAGCTGTCCTCCACCCTCGTCGATTTCTACTACGGAAACTTCTCCCTCTTCCAGTCCCTGCCGGACTCCTGGGCCATCGACCAAGTTTTCCCCGTCATGCCCATCCACCGGCTTGATGAAAAACCGCGCCACCGCGCCGTTCTCGCCGACATCACCTGCGACTGCGACGGCAAGATCGACCGCTTCATCGACAAGGAAGACGTTGCCAAAATCCTCCCGCTCCACGACTTCAAACAAGGCGAGCCCTACTACCTCGCCGTCTTCCTCGTCGGTGCCTATCAGGAAACCCTCGGCGACCTCCACAACCTTCTCGGCGACACCAACGTCGTCGGCGTCCACCTCGAAAAGGGCAAGCCGGTTTACACCCACGAAGTCGAGGGCGACACCGTCGCCGACGTTCTAACCTACGTCGAGTTCGACCCCAAGGAACTCGTCACCCGCTTCCGCACCTTCGCCGAAAAAGCCGTCACTGAAGGCCGGATCTCGCCCAAGGAGCGCCGTGAAATTCTCGACCTCTTCCGCGAGGGCCTCGCCGGTTACACCTATTTCGAGAGCTGATCGCGCGTCATACTCAGTCCCGCCAGACCACCCTCCATAAGGAGCCACGACACTCCTGTCGTGGGCCAATGAAATGCGAACGCGCTCGTCCCCCCCGCTTGTAACTAGGTCAACGTCGTCCGGATGTCCCGAACAGTTCCTGGGCCCCCGTCATCGCCAGTAGGAACGGGAGAAATCAATCGTCCACCGAGGCATTGAACTGACTCTTTCAGCGTCTTTGAATTCCCTGCGGCATCCAGTCCTTTTTCATGGTCTGGATTTTCGGTTCGGTGGAGGCGGGGGGCTTGATCGTTGCCGCCGGGGTGACTCCCGCGGCGAAGCCCGCGACTTTTTCCAGAATGGCGTCGTCACCGGGGAAGCCGACGATCCGGTCCACTTCTTTGCCGTTTTTGAAAATCCGCACGTCTGGAATGCCGCTGACCTTTTGCGCCGCAGCGAGAGCACCGGCTTTGTCCACATCCACCTTGCCGACGAAAACGACTCCCGGATGCGCTGCGGCGGCTTTCTCTAACGCGGGCCCCATCAGCTTGCACGGGGCGCACCATTCGGCATGGAAATCCACGATGACGAGCTTGTCCTTCTGGGTCGTGAATGTCTCGAAACCCGCTGGATCCAGAACGCTCACCTGCGCGGAGCTGTAGGTGCCGACCACAGCCGGCTTGGTCGGCTCGGCGGGCTTAAGATTCTTCGTTAGTTTTTGGATCCGGTCGCAGCCGCTGAAGAATGCGGTCAGCGAAACCAAGGTGAGCCCGAGCACAAGCGGACGGCGATTCTCAAACATGGTTGCAGTTTCCAAAAATCCGCAGCACTGGCAACTCCGATCTGGCAAGGGGACGGCGGGCCTGTTGCCTCCCGAATGATCTTGTCATCCCATGGCTTGCGGCCACGCTGCTGACAAAATGCCTATGAGAAAATTTTTGGCAGGACTCGTTTTCACGCTCTGGCTCGGGGCCGCGGGCCATGCGTTTGCCGGCATGACGGTGATCACGCTCACCGACATCGCACGGGCACGGATCGACGCGCTGTCGTTTTTCCTATTCACCTATCTGGTCATCGCCTGGGTGGTGAAACTCATCTGGAACCAGCTTGCGAAATCATTCCCAGCGCTGCCGCGACTGAGGTATCTTGAGGCGCTTGGGGTGGTGTTCATGACCGGACTGATGTTTTATGTCGTGCTGACGATGATTTCCGGTGCTCGCGAGTTGCTCACGCCGGGGGCTTGGGAAAAACAAGGCAGCGGCTACCGACTGCGCGAGGGCGGCCCGACGCAATTCGGCAAGGAAGAACGACGGCAAGCCCTGCGGAAAATCCAGGAAGCCATCTGGGACTATGCGAAAGCCCATGGCGGAAACGCACCTGCAAGCCCTCTGGTCGAGGGGATCGATCCCGCGCTGTGGATTTTTCAAGACGGCGGACTCTACTGCCTCATGCCCGGCGTCCGGCCTGCGATCGGCCGGGACATCTTGGTTTATGAGCCCTCGGCCGCAGGCGGGCGGCGCTTCGTGCTTCTGGCAGACGGCAGCATCGAAGATCGCTCGGAAGGAACCCTCAAGGGACAACTTGACGATCAGTTGAAACGATGAGCAAGGAACCGCTTGCTTTGAAAACTCCGGCATCCCGGCGATGGACGTGGGTCATCCGTGGGGTGTTGTGGAGCTTGGTGATCTTGCTGTTCACATTCATCACCGGCTGCACGCTGCTGATAGAAACTCCCGTGCATCTGCCGCTGGGTTGGTTGTTCCATGCGATGAAGACCACACCCCAGGCCCTTGGAAATTGGAGGGCTTTCGTGCTGCCTTCGGGTTGTCTGATCCTGGCGGGTATTCTGATCCACCGTTTTGTCCAGCGGTGCCTGGTCACTCAAGGTGCGGCACAGCGCTTGCGGCCCGCAGATACCATCGCGGCGCTCTCCTTGCTCTTGCTTGGCTGCGGCGCGGCCATCGCTCTGAGCGGGATCGTCCATCAGACGGTTTGGCTCATGGCTGATCCTTGGACCGAAGACCGGGGAAAGCGAGCGGATCTAACTGCATGCGTCAATGATGCCCGGCAGTTGATGCTGGCGCTTGCGGAGTTTCATGTTGAGAAGGGCCACTACCCGGAATCTCTTCAGGAATTGGTGACAACATTGGATGTGCCGTCCCAACTCGCGTGGGTGAGATATGGAACCGGCAAGGTGCGGGAACCCTTCCTTCTCCTCCATCCCGGTGGAAAGCGGGCCGTGACTGCGGACGAGCCCCTGATCGTTTCACCCATCCTCCAACAGGATGGTAAGGTCGTTGTGGGATACGGCGACTGCTCGGTGAGAAGCCTGCCCGCGCGGATGCTCGACAGGATCCTGGCAGACCGGGATTTGACGAAACCTGAAGTGCCGACCCGCCCATGAAGTATGTTGAACTATTTCTGCGCGTACTAGGTGTCATCGCGGTGATCTGCGTGGGGTTGATTCTGCTGTTGGAGCTTGTTGTCGGGCTTTCACCCTTCGGTTTGGCATTCGGTGGGTACGATTTGCTAGCAGCCCGGCTCAGCGGAGGGTTTTGGTTTTTCTTTCGCGAGAATGTACCGGCCATGTCCTGGGATGCCGGGACTTGGGCCCCCGGCCTCGGTGCCTTTCTGCTGGCGCTCGCAGTCGGCCATCGCTTCCTCAAATCATGGGCGGTCAGAACGCGCCGCTATTGGTCATTCGCGTCCTCGTTCTGCCTCGTGCTAACCATTCCGGTGCTGTTCGTCGTCGCCATCATCGTTCCCGGGGTGTTGCTCCAATGGGAAATCCTGCGGCACGTACCGTGGTTGGAGGTTCACTGACCGCGTGGGCTCGCCAGCGCTTCGAACCCGCAAAACAGCTTCGAATCCAACGGCGGCTTTGCGGGCAGCACATCGGGCCGGTCGAGGTGCACGCGGCAGATTTCGTGGAATTCCTCCGGCGTCCTGGCCCGCCGCATGTCGTATTCGAACTCGCCTTCCAGTCCGTGGCTGATGTAGGCCAGCGTTTTTTTCATCCGCTGGACGTGGGCGTTAGGAACCAGTTTCGCGGTTTCGCGGGCGATCTCGTCGTAGAGCTCGATCACATATTCCCAGAGATCGCGATACGTCGGCACCGGGGGCGGTGAATCCTGAAACGCTGCGGTGAGTTGGGAGAAAATCCACGGGTTGCGGATCGCGCCGCGGCCGATCATCAGGCCGGCCGCACCGGTTTCCGTCAGGTAGGCGAGCCCGGTTTCGGGATCCACGACGTTGCCGTTTGCGATGACCGGACAGGGCATCGCCTGCACGGCGCTCTGCACGCAATCGGGATGCACCGGGGTCTGATAGCGCTCCACCACGGTGCGACCATGGATGGTGAGGCCGTCGATGGCATGGCTGCGGAAAATTTCCAACAGCGCGGGAAACTCATCGGCCGTGGTGTAGCCGAGGCGCGTTTTCACGGTGAACTTCCCGGGAATCGCTTCGCGTAAGGAGCCGATTAGGCGATTGACGGTCTCCGGGCTGCGCAGCAAGCCGCCGCCGGCGTCTTTGCGGCAGACGATGGGGGCGGGGCAGCCGAGATTGAGGTCGATGCCGGCGATGGGGTATTGCGCCAAGTCCCGGGCGCTGCGGACGAGGCTCGGCAAGTCGCGGCCGATCATTTGGGCGAAGACCGGGCGACCGGTTTCGTTTTCCACGATCGAGCGCAGGATGTAGCGGTTCAGGCAGGAATCCGGGTGCACACGGAAATACTCGGTCACGAACCAGTCCGGCGCGCCCCGTCTGGCGATGACCCGCATGAACGGCAGATCGGTCACATCCTGCATCGGTGCAAGCACCAGTGCCGGGCGGTTAATGGGGAGGAAATCACGCATGAGGCAGGGCGGTCATTGCGCCCGGATGGCACAGTGCGCGCCCGCAGCGGTCAAGGAATTCGATTGACATTCAGCAGCCGTTGCGGACTCTTTGGATAAGTTAAATAACACGGGAAATCAAAGTGGACACGGACTTACTACACACGGAAAAAATTCTCGCCGATCGGAAAACGTTTTATCTCGATCTCAAGCAGAACGCGCGGGGCATGGTGGTGAAAATCACGGAAGACGTCGGCGGAAATCGTGACACGATCATGGTGCCAGCTGAGATTCTCGGCGATTTCATTGCCGCACTGACTGACATCAAGGCGACGGCGGACGAGCAGGAATGATGGAGAGCGGGGCACGCCCGTTTCGTCTTGCGGAATGGGGCTGAGAGGGGAATGGTGAACCGAAGAAATTTCCATGAATTCACACCCCTCCGTCAACGTTGCGCGCCTCACCTATTTGTTAGTCTGTGAGGCTGCGGGTGTGGCGATCGCGCTGAGCACCAAGGGCACGCTTGATATCTCGATCGTCACCGGGCTGCTCGGCGGGCTTGGGGTGGCGTCATTTTTCATTTGGATCGAGTCGCTGATGAAGGGATTCACCCTGCGGGGGTTTTCGACGGCGAGTTTCGGGATCGGGGTCGGGTTGTTCTGCGCTTGGCTGCTGACGCGGGTGGAGATTTCAAATTTGTTGGAGCTGGCCTTCCGGGACCGCTTGCAAGACGAGCGCGGGGTGAGCGGCGTGCAGGTGGATGTGTTGGTCAACGCGTTGCGCCTGACGATCGATGTCACCTTGTTCGCAAGCCTCGGGTTTCTCGGGGCGGTGCTGGCGCTGCGGAGCAATCGCGATGATTTCGCCTTCATCATTCCTTACGTGCGATTCCGCCAGGATTCCTCGTCCGGTCAGCCCGTGGTGCTGGATCCGGATGCGGTGATGGACGGGCGGGTGTTGGCGATCTCGCGCTCCGGCTTTCTTCACGGTCGCTTGATCGTGCCGCGCTTCGTGCTCGATGAGCTGCAGGTGATGGTGGATTCCGGGTCAAATGGGAATCGGCACCGGGCCCAACGCGGTTTGGATAGTCTGGAGCAGATGCAAACCGCTGCGGACATCCAAATCTCGATTCACGATAGTCTGTTAGCGGCCGAAGGTGAGTCCATGAACACGCGGCTCATCGAGGTGACCCGCTTGCTCGGTGCGCGGCTGATGACGGTGGATGAAAATCTCGCGAAAATTGCCAGAATCCAAGGCTTGGACGTGCTCAACATCCATGACTTGGACGACGCCCTGAAGCCGGCCGTGGCGGTAGGTGAGCGGATCCGGATCGCGCTGGTTCGGACGGGAAAAGAAGAGCACCAGGCCGTAGGCTATTTGCCGGATGGCACCATGATCGTGGCCAATCACGCCATCGCCAAGATGGGTTCCACCGTCGATGTCGTGGTGGTCAGCACCCTGCAAACGGCAAGCGGCACGATGGTGTTCGCGGAGCTTTACAAGGCGGGATGAATTGCCTCGAAAAAGAAGATTTCCGCCGCGGGATCGCGCAGGGAATCCACATACCGCTGCCACTCGCCGCGTTCTTCGGTTGGAGCAGGTGCGGGCTGATGGTCGCGGCCGACGTTGACAACGACGAACTTGATCGGGATTCCGAAGCCTGCGGTGGCGCGGATTTTTGCATGCAGCGCGGACATGCGGGCGGGTGAAAGCGACCAGCCCTCGGCAAGCAGCACCACCCCGGCGGGCGCTTGGGCGAGTGAGCGGGCGGCTTCCATTTCCGCACCTGCATCGAGCACGGCGACGGATTGCCATGCCGTGGGGTGCACCCGCAGACGGCGCAGGAGAAACGGCCGCAGCGCGGACTCGGCGAGACCGCTGCCACCCACGTCGAGAACGAGCACGCCATCTAGGGGCTTTTCGTCGGTGTCCACCCGGTCGGTGCCGGTGATCTCGCGCCACAAGGCGCGGTGGTGGCGGCCTTGGAAATCGAGCTGAGTGAGGGCCTGCCGACCCGCGCGCCACGCCAGAATCCAGAGCAAGGCGCGCGGAACCAGGCCCCAGAAAAGCGTGGCCAGCAGCAGAAACTCCCACCAGGCCGAGGGACCGGGGGCCAGTCCGGTGGCGCGTCCGGGAAGCCAGCGCGAGGCATCAATCACGGCCGCGGTCGGGACCGCTTCCGGCCACCACCCGGCCCACGGCCAAGAAAGAAATTTCACCGTGGTTGCCACCAGCGAGCGCATCGCCAGCTCGGTGGTGGATTCCCAGAAAAAGCCGATGTGCTTCACCAGCACCAGCCCGGTGAGTCCGCTCAGGATGCCGAGGTTGAAAAAGATTCCCGCTGCTTGCACCAGCCGGGCGAGTCGCCACAAAACCGCGGCGCGCGGCAGACCACCACCGTCTATCAGGCGGTGCCAGCGGGTCTCATCGTGGCTGCCGGCCAGGCGGCGGGCGAGCCTGCCGACGATGCCCTGCACCGCGCTGAATCCGTCTGCCGCCTTGCGCCGCATGAACCAGGCAAAGGTGGCAAGGATGAGAATCAGCCACTGCCCGCCGATGAGGATAGCGAGAAAAAGCGCCACATGGATGCCGCCGCGTGCGAGGTCCAGCATCCCGAGTGTGGCGGAGATCCCGGTCAGAAATGTCACGCTGGCCATGCCAAACCCGACTATCGACAGTGCGGCGGAGAATTTCCTGCCTGCGGATTTTCCACCTGTCTCGTCAAGCCAGATCCGGAGTCCCGCGCGGCGTGCGGCGGCCCCTTCGAGACTCCGCGTGGCAGCGACCACCGCGCTCCGGATGGCGGGCGGGGTGGCGGCGGGGGACTCGGTCGCTTGTTCGAAGTCGACCAAGTCTTCCAAGGTCCACTGGGGTGAGTCCTTAGCCATCGGGTTGGAGTTCACCGCCTTTCGACGCGGGTGAGGGAAGGAATTATGCCTTTTTGACGATCTGCTTGCGGAACAGCGGGATCAGCTCGGCGTCCATCCAGGCGTAAGCGGCTTCCAGTCCGTCGGAGAGAAAGAGCTTGCCGATGGAGGCCTCCACGCGTGTCGGATTGCCGAATGCGCTGAGGAAATCGTTGGAAGTCAGGCGGGTAAACCACTCGCCATCCATGGCATTGCGCTCACGGAGGACATATTGGCGGGCAAATAGTGCGAGCACAGCATCGCCTACCCAGGCGGCTTCTCGATCTTGGCGGAGTTCTTCGTCTTTACGGCTCACGCGGAGAGAATGCACGATCTTAGAGCGGTCGCACGATTTTTTGCATGCGTTCTCGCTCGATCCGCTCGCGGAGGCGGGTTTCGGAATCGACATCCCAGTATCCGGGTTGGAGTTCGAGGAAAACCGAGGAATACGGCAGCGCCGTGGTGGTGCGGATGACCAGCACATCGAAGCTGCGATTGGCATCTTCCAGCAGGGTGAGCAGGGATTGTTGGTCGAGCTCGGTGGTCTCGTGGCCGTGGAGAGCCCCTTGGAGGCGTTTGCGGAATTCATCGATCCCTGGAGCGAAGTCGTTCTCCACGGCACGGAGTTCCCGCGTGACGTAGACCTGCGGTCGGACATTCTCCGTTTTTTCCAAGGCGTTGAGCACGTAGTCGAGTGCCGCGGGCGCATCGACGGAGGCGGTTACCTGGCGGATTCCGGGTCTGCTTTGCGCAGGGAATGATGCCTCAGCGATGACGATCCAGTTGCGATAGCCGAGCTGGCCGGCCTGCCGATCGACGGCGGCATGCCAGGAGTTGTCGCTGGGCACCGCCGCGCAGCCGAGTGACAAAACCGCCGCACCGAGGGCAAGGAACGCGCGACAAAAAACCATGCATTTACGTAGCCACTGGCCGCCGGACTGTCAACGCGTTGCGGGAGGGGATTTCAGGGCGCCTCGTCGGGCGATGGCGCACGGGCTAGGTCCGCCGGATGGGTGGCGGACTTGGCCGGATCTCCCCCTGCGGTTGCAGGCGGCGCCAGGCCAAGTCCGGTAGGTTTCAAGGGCTTATGACAGCGGATCGGCC
>JAYWDF010000941.1:0-3034 GCA_043779985.1 Akkermansiaceae bacterium
TTGTAAATGCGCCCGTGGTCGTGGTCGCGGTTCGGATCGCGCAGGTGGTGCTGGAGGTGGCCGATGAGCATCTGGGACCAGTCCATGAAATAGAGCGAACCGTCCGGCGCGACGGTGATCCCGGAGGGGCGGAAATTCGGGTTGGCCGCGATGTCCGTGGAGACGAGATGCTCGAGGGTCTCGCCCTTGATGCCGGAGCCTTCCTCAGTGAGCTTCACTCGGAAAATCCCCTGGATGCTGATGACGTTGGTGTTGAGGAAAAGTCCCTGCCAGTCATCGGGAAAATGACGGCTGGTGAGCAGCGCGGTGCCGGGGCAGGGACGTGAGGGGCGGTCCCAGAACTGGTTCATGGTGGGATGCGCGCCCGTGTCGAGATGGCCGCTCATCGCCGGGCCGTAGTAGTTGGCATTTCCGGTGGCGTCGGTGATCAGGTCATTTCCCCAGTAGTCGAACACCCGGCCGTGGGGATTGGCAAAGCCATAGGGGGCGTGGCGGATGAATTTGCCGGTATTCGGCTCGTAGCGATAGATGCCGCCGTCCACATTGCGGATCGGTCCGTCGAAGGTCTCCACGTTGCTGCGCAGGAACACACCGTCGCTTAAATAGACCGCGCCGCCGGGCTCGTAGCACATGGAGTTCGTCTCGTGGTGGGAGTCTGCGGCATCGAGTCCGTGGAGCACGCGCTCGCGGCTGTCGGCCTTGCCGTCGCCATCGGTATCGCGCAGATATAACAGGTCGGGCGACTGCATCAGGAGGATGCCGTCTTTGTAAAACTGGAATCCAGTCGGGCAGTTCAGCCCGTCGGCGAAGGTGGTCATCTTGACGGCCTTTCCGGTGTTAGGATCGAGGTCGATCACGAGGATTTTATCAAACACGCGGGTGGTCGGTGAGGTTTCCGGATAGTTCGGCCAGACGGCGATCCACAAGCGGCCCTTGGTGTCGAAACTCATCTGCACCGGGTTGACGAAGTCGGGGAAGGATTTCTCCGAGGCGATCAGCTCGACCTTGCAGTGAGGCGGCAGTTTGAGGTGCTTGATCGCATCTTCCGGATCATCATAGGGGACCTCTTCTTTGCGGTTAGGCGGGGTGGCATCGACACGGGGTAGATTGTCATCGGTCACCGTGAAGCTCCGCCCCTGGGCCACCGCCCAGACGAGCTTGTCCCGGTTTGCGGTCTTCACATCACGCTGGGCGAGTTCTTGATTCAGGATGGTGGCATTGGTCACGCCTTCATAGGCGATGCGCGAGCGGTCCCCGAAGATATTGTATTGGTCGACGGTGCGGTAGCGGTGGTGCCACTCGGCGTTTTTGGCGAGGACGGCCTCGCGGATTTTCACGACGGAGGGATCGGTGACGGGTGCCGGGTCTTTGCCGAATACCGCTCTGAACTGGAGTGGAGCGAGCTGCTTGTCGCCATCATCGGTTAGGTGGATGCCGTTGATCGTGAGTGGGGCCTTGGCGGACTTGAACAGGTCGAGGGAGGCTTGGAAGAGATTCACGAACGGCACATTTTCCGCCTTCGCGACTTGCGCCATGGCTTGGGTGTAAAGTCCGAGGTTCCGGTTGTTTTCCTCGCCGTCGGAGAAGTTCGGATTGTGCAGATCCTCTTGGGCGATGGGCGAGAAGAGCACGAGGCGCGGCGCGCCATGGCCGCTGTAGTTGGCGGTCTTCCGGGCGCTGAGGTAGGCGGTGAGATTTTTCCTAAACTCGTCCAATCCCTGCGGCCCGCGGAAGGATTCGTTGAAGCCCCAGTAGGCGAGGATGACCTCGGCCCCGAAGTCGGTGCCGGCCTTGTAAATAACGTCGGCCTTGCCCGGCGGAGTGCTGTCGCCCTTTTTCATCGCGAGAAACCACTCCGTCGGCGGGACATCCGTGGAGCGGGGATGCACGTTGATTTCATCCGCCGCGAAGCCGAGGTTGCGGACGGTCAGCTCCGCCGTCGGGTAGGCTTGGTGAATGAGCGCCTCAAACCAGGCTTGGTGTTGCTGGCGGTCGGCCAGTCCACTGCCGACGATGGCGATGTGATCCCCTTTGTGGATTTCAAGCAGCGGCTCCGCGGCGTATGCGGGATGGAGCAGCGCCAGGAGGGCGGTTCCGAAAGTGAAGAAGGGATTCGATGGCATGCGAGCAGTGGATACGGTCCCGGCGCTGCCACTTGTTCAGAAAACGCCGTTTCCCGCATTACAAGGTCCGGGCGATGGCCGCGGCGGCATCAAGGAACGAGGGAAACCGGGGCTGCCAGCCGGTGGCCCGGAGTTTTTCGTTAGAGACCTGCTTGTGAGTCCAGCCGCGTTTGCGATTCAGATCGCGCGGGCCCGAGGGGGGGAGCGGTTGCGCAAAGCTCCGGCTCAGCGCCTGATAGCAGGCGAGCTGGGTGAGCGGCGTGGAATCGCTGAGGTTGTAAGTCTCGCCGCGTGGCAGCGGGTGGGTGGTGGCGAGGTGGAAAATCGCGCGCGCGGCGTCGTCGCGGTGGATCTGGTTGAGGAAGCGCCGGCCGTCTTCCTCGATCACCGCCTCGCCACTGAGGAACTTTTTTAGAATCACACTGCGGCCCGGGCCGTAAATGCCGGCCAAGCGCGTGACCATGCCGCCGGCGGTGAGGGTGACGCGCTCCGCCTCCAGCAAGAGGCTGCCGGTCTCGCGGTCCGGGATCGCTGGACTGTCCTCGTTGACCACGGAGCCGTCGATCTGCGCGTAGACGGAAGTGCTGGAGGTGAAGAGCAGCGGCACGCCGGGGAAACTCGCTGCTAGATTGCGGCAGCCCTCGACATAAACGCGCTGATAGGCCTCCGCCCCGCCGCGGCCGGAGGCGGCGCAATGGACGATGAAATCCGTGTGAGGGAGCGCTTGGACGTCCACGGGATTTCCCACGTCGCAGGGGATCGTTCCCTCGCTCGCGGAGAGCGAAGTCGCCGTGACTTCCCAGCCATTTTCACCGAACTCGCGGGTGATGGCTTGGCCGAGGTAGCCGTGGCCGATGAGGAGGAGTTTCATGGTTGCGCTGCGGCGTTCAGGAAATCGCGGCGGATGTCGG
>JAYWDF010000942.1:0-3034 GCA_043779985.1 Akkermansiaceae bacterium
AACTTGACCCTGGGAGGCGCAGCCGGCACCCACACTTGGACCAATGACTCCGCCAACGCCGCAACAATCGCCTCCGATGTAGCCTTCGGCCTTGGCGGCGGTGGTAACCACATCATCGCGGTGGGTGGTGCAGGTAACTGGAATTTCAACAACGTCATCGCGGGGGCGATCGCCATTGCGAAAAGTGGCGCAGGCACTACCACCTTGAGCGGAGCCAGCACCTACACAGGAGGCACCTCCATCAGTGCCGGCACGCTCAACATCAACCACGCCTCGGGCATCGGCAACACAGTCACTGGCGGGCTTACAATCACCGGCGGGGTGATTAACAATACCAGCGCTGCTGCGATCACCACCACTGCTGCGAAAGCGCAGGCGTGGAACGGCGACTTCACCTTCACCGGAACCAAGGACCTCAACTTCAACGGTGGTGTTGTGACCCTCGGCGGCACGGCCGGCTCACGCAGCATCACAGTCACCGCTGGTAAAATGTCCACCGGCATCATCACCGGAGCGGCGGGCTTTGGTCTAACTAAGGCAGGTGCCGGCACGTTAACATTAGCTACGAATGCTCTTAACACCTCGAATATTGCGGGTGATCTCAATATCACCGGCGGCGTCGTCCAAGCGAATGGCGACATTACCGTGGGTGGCCTTACCGGTTCCGGAACGCTCGAAAACGGCGGTGCCGCCACGAAGTGGTACACCGTGAACAACGCCGTGGATAATACCTTTTCCGGAACCATTCAAAATGGACCGACCGCCAACGTGCGGGTCGGCCTCGTGAAGAAGGGAGTCGGAACGCTCAATCTTACGGGGACGGCAAACATTCCAGAAGACCGCCTTTCGATCGAGAATGGCGCGATCCGGATTACGGGCACCTACACCATGGGCTACGGCACCGCCGCGAATCAAATGGCACTGGTCGGAAGTATTGCCAATCAAAACGGTGTTTTGACCATCGATGGCGGAACCTTTAATGCCAACAAGGGATACCTCACCGCCGCGCCTCCAAGTATGGGGGTTGGAACGGTTGCATCAAGCCGTGGATTCGTTAAAATGACATCGGGATCACTCTCGACTGTCGGCGAATTCCATCTAGGTAGAGGCGCCGGTGCTTATGCTGCGATGAGCATGAGTGGGGGCACTCTAACCAGCGGTAGTTGGCTCGTTGTCGGCCTCAATAACGATCGCGCCGTGCTGAACCAAAGCGGCGGAAATATCGTGGTCTCGGCCGGTGCGATGACGACCGGTGCCGGTGGCAATGGCTCGATCGGAGTTGTCAACTTATCAGGTGGTAACTTCACATCGAACGGTGGCGTTTTAGTCGCTGAAAACGGCGTGGCGGCGATGACGGTTTCCGGAACGGCCGCAGTTAGCACCGGCTTCCTTCAGTTCGCAGGAAATGCGACGTCCCTTGCCGGCTCCGTCAATCTTCTCGGCGGCTCGATCCTGACGGGCTCGGTCACCAAAGGTACGAGTACCGCGGGCGTCTACTTGATGAACTTCAATGGGGGCACGCTGAAGCCTAAGGCGTCCAATGCCACCTTCTTCGACAACCTCGCCAATACCTCTGCCTATGTCTACGGCGGCGGGGCCGCAATCGACACTAACACCTTTGACGTGACCATCGCGCAACCGCTTCTCGCCCCCACCGGCAGCGGCGTCAATGGGATCGCCTCGTTCACCGGCGGTGCCGGCTACATTGATACACCGGTCGTGACGGTGGTGCGTGGCTCACTCGACACCACGGGTGTCGGAGCGACCGCTGTGGCAAACGTCGCAGGTGGCGTCGTCACCGGAATCACGATCACCAATCCGGGTGTCGGCTATACCGATACCCCGACCTTTACGGTCTTCGGCGGCGGCGCGACGACTGTCGCCACGATCACCGGCACCGCCCCCACGGCCAACTCCGTCGGCGGCCTGACCAAGTCCAATACGGGAACTCTCACCCTCACCGGCGCTAGCAATTACACCGGTGCGACGGCGGTCAACGGCGGCTCCCTCCGCCTGAGCGGCAGTGGCTCGGTCAACGCCAGTAGCGGCATCACCGTCAATGGCAGCGGCGCGAAGCTGGTGCAAACCAGCTCCACCGCCGTGACCGCTCCCGTCACCCTCACCAGCGGCACTCTCGACGGCACGGGTTCTCTCACCAGTGTGGTGGTCGCGAATTCCGTTTCCAATGTCGTGAAAAATGGCAACGGTGCCTCCGGAGCCCAGTTGACTGTCGACAGTCTCACCTTCGCCGACGCGGGGACAGTGACTCTTGATGTCAATTCCCCGAGCGCTGCCATTGTGGCGAACACCCTGACCACCGGTCCGACAGTTGGCGCGGGCAAGGTCACCATCAACGCCACCAATGCCAGCTGGCTGCCAGGCAATTATGATCTCATCAGCTACACCACCCTGGCTGGCGGCGGATACAGCGAGTTTGTCAAAGGCACCATCAGCGGCCTCAGCGGCAGACAAAGCGCCACGCTTTCCAATACTGGCACCGCAGTGGCACTGAACATCGCAGGAGACAATCCACTCTGGAACGGCTCCTTCAGCAATGACTGGACCACGACCGCCATTGGCGGATCGAAGAACTGGGAATTGATCACCAGCAGCGCCCCGACTGATTTCATCAATGGCGATATCGTCTTGTTCGACGATCTTGCCACCAGCAGCACGGTGAACATCGCGAACAGCAATGTCAGCCCCTTGAGCACGACTTTCAATAATGCCTCGTTGCCTTATTCGCTCTCCAGCACGGGCGGATTCGGCATCGCGAGCGGAACGGTCACAGTGAACGGTGGTGGCGTTGTTTCGATCAACAATGCGAACACCTATTCCGGTGGCACTTTCCTCACCGTTGGCACGCTCGACATCAACAACGCGTCCGCCATCGGCACCGGGGCACTTACCATCGCCGCTTCCACAGTGCTCAACAACACCAGCGCCGGCCCGGTCACGCTCACCACGGCGAACCCACAAAACTGGAATGGAAACTTCACCTTTACCGGCACCCAAGCCCTGAACCTCGGTACCG
>JAYWDF010000943.1:0-3026 GCA_043779985.1 Akkermansiaceae bacterium
AATCAGCCCGCACAGTTTTGCACGGATGTAGCGGACACAGAGTTTCGACAAACGGTCATCCATCGTCCGGTAGCTCTCGATGTCGCTCATGTGCTCGGCGGAAACGAAATTCCGCAGTCTCGGTTCTTCATCGATCACCCCGGCGGCGAACCACCGGGCGTAGGCCGTTTCAAAAGTACCTGCCACCAGCCCCTGAGGAATCGCTCCCGCCTCGATTGATTTCACCAGCGGCATCAATCCAAGGAAAATGGCTTCATCCCGGACCCGTCGCCAGGCGCACCAAGCTTGGAGCCGCACCTGTTTTTCCTGAATTGCTACCGCCGCATCCCGCAGTGCCGGAAAGCCAAGCTCCGTTCCAGCCGGAATCCCACAGAGGTCGCGAAAGCGTTGATTCACGTCCCGAAATACTGATAGAGCCTCTTCCAACCGCAATGCTGCCAAGCCGATCATCCCATCAGCGCCCAACAGCTCGTTCGCATCGACCACCAACGTGCGTGCCGCTGCCCGCAATTCGATCAAATGTTCCGGCGAATTGGCCAACGAAGGAATAGCTGACCTCAAGAGTTCGGCCAACCCAACTGCCGCGGTCATTTTCGGGAGATCACTTGCAAGCGCCGCCCAGCCGGGCACTCCGATGAGAATGGTTTTGAAGCCACCCAACTCCGTTAGCAACTCCTGCATGTGACGCAACAGCGGCGTGTCGCGCTCAAGGTCCGGGATGCCTGAAACCCCACCTTGTTCCGCAAGCGATGCCGTCACCTTCTTTTTCGCCATCGTGGAAAGAAACCAGAATTTTTTGCCCGCTTCAGCCCACGCCCCTGCAAGTGTCGCCACTTGGATGTTAGGTATCGATTCGGCCCGATAGGGAGCGGACAGCTTTTTCTCGGTCGCGCGGTAATCGGAAATCAACTCCACCGCCCGCTCGGCCGCGGCGATCTTCTCATTCGCATCCGGCGTGAACGCGAAGCCGAGATCCGTTCCGTGTGTCGTCATCAGCATACGGACGAAACCTGCTAGACGTTCCATCCCGTCACCGGTTTCCGCAGCCAGCGGCAAACGCGCACCGCCTAACAATCCATCCCGCGCGGCGATCAACGCATCGATTTTCGACGGCACCTCACCCGCGCCGGCAACCACCGCCTCCTGCCAGCCATTCGACCATTCCGTTCGCTCGACGATCGTGAACCCACCCGGCACATCGGAAATGGCTCCGAGATTCAAATCGAGCCGCCGCGCCACATCCCGCATTCGGGCGAGTTCATCCGCCGTATGTTGCGTGCCTTCCACCCAGGTGATCCGCGGGGTGGACTCGTTCGCATCGCGCACCACCCGGCCGATGGCTTCGTGCAGTGTCATCCCGTTAGGCCGCCTCTGATGGAGCAATTCCACCACGCCATTCAGCCGGTCCCGCAGGCGATGCACTTCCGCCGCTTCTCGCGCCCAATCGTCAGCGGAAAGGGTGTCCCGCGTATCCCACGCCCGCTCGAGCTGTTTCAGCACCTCGATTTTGGAGGTCTTGTTCGAATGCACCTCCAGGCAAAACTCGCCCAGGCCCTTCTCCTCCAAGCGACGATAAACCACGTCGAGCGCTGCCATCTTCTCCGCCACGAAAAGCACCCGCCGGCCGAGCGCCAGATTGTGGGCGATCATGTTAGCGATCGTCTGCGACTTGCCGGTTCCCGGCGGGCCATCCAGCACAAAATCAAATCCCTCTGCCGAGGCGACCACTGCCGCCAATTGCGACGAGTCCGCCGGCAGGGGCGCGAACAGCCGCGAAGGATCGATTTTCCGATCCAAATCTTCCGCTCTCGGAAAATCCTTCACTTCACCAAATCCTTCGCCGGATTTTTCGATCAAATGCCGGACCACGGGACTCTTCAGCAGTTGATCCTTCCGGTCCGCCAGATCCTTCCACATTAGGTATTTCGCAAAGGAAAAGGTCCCAAGCATCAATTCGCTGCTCACCTCGAATCCCGGGATGTCCCGCACCGCATGGCGCACCATATTCCAGACCTTCGCCACATCCACGCCGCTCTCGTCCATCGGCAGTCCGCCGTCCAGGCCGGGGATCGTCAGTTCGAAATCCTGCCGCAGCAGTTCCAGCAGCGTCAGGTTGAAACGCGGCTCGTCCTCGTGCATCACCATCGTCACGCCGGAAAGCGCGCTCTTCCGCTCCAGCTTCACCGGTAGCAAAATCAGAGGTGCTCGATAGGCGCGCGGATCATCCGCCGATTTCTTCCACTTCAGGAAACCCAGCGCGAGAAACAGCGTGTTCGCACCGCCTTCATCCAGATCGCTGCGGGACTTCCGATAGAGATCGATCAACTCCGCTTCCAGCTTCGCCTTGGTCATCGGGGAAAGCACCTCGTTCCGATCGAGCGCATCCTTCGCGTATTGTTCCAACAGGTTTTCCCGATTCTGTTGGGCGTAGAGCACTGCATCGCGTCCGCCGGATTCCATGTCGGGAGCCGCCACCACTTTGATTTTTTTGCCGTCCGCCAGGCGATCCTCCAGGATGCCGGGAGTAGGGCATAGCAGCGGCACGCCCTTGCTCTTCTCCGGCATGTGCAGCAGGCGGTTCCTGGTCGTTAGATCGAGGAGCTTCCGTTGCCACAGCGCGACTTTGTCCGCAGGTGTCATGGTTTCCGGAGTGATCTCCACGTCGAAGGCTGGCAAATTCGGAGCCTCCTCCAATGCCTCGCTCACTGGCTGGATCGCGGTTCCTTCCGAAGGGATCTGCGAGGCAATCGCGCTGCCGGAGAGCGCAAGTGGCCTGATCCGTTGCATCCGGGCCCGGCGGATGTCCACCGCCATGTTGAAATCCTCATCCGTGAGTTGTCGTTTCCCTTCCTCCACGGCTTGGCCGAAACCCGGAACCGGAGAATGAGTGATGAGCGTCGTTTCAAAAACCAACAGCTCCTGCAACTCGATCCGCTTGCGAACGGTTCCAGCGTCATCCGTGAGAAGCTGGGAAAACTCCTGCGGCTGAAGCCACACGCCGACAAAGGCATGTCCTTTGGTCAGCA
>JAYWDF010000944.1:0-3022 GCA_043779985.1 Akkermansiaceae bacterium
CTCCGAAATGGGAAGAGTAGCTGCGGCGCGCGAGGGAGGCGGGAGTCGAGATGCCCCACACCGCAAAGCTGCTGCGGCGGATCTACGAGCGCTTGCAGCAGCGGGGAAAGTAGCCCCGGAAATCGATCGTTTAAGGATTTGCCCACGGTGAGACAAACTCGCTTGTGGGAACCGCTAAACTCGGCGAGAATACGCTGGAACTCCTATCATTCATTTGGGAGCTTCTTTCATTCGTTGCCGGACCGGCGTGCTGGTCGCAGTGCCCATGGCTTCTCCATCCATCCCACCCAAGCCCAAAGTCAGCATCCCTGAAGCTCTTCAGCTCCAGTTGGATGACTTTCGGCGTCATCTCTGGCGGGTGAAAATCATGGAGGCGGTCGCCGCCGGGCTGATCGGGTTGCTGGTTTCCTTTTTGCTCGTCTATGGATTCGACCGCGTCTGGCAGACACCGGGCTGGGTCCGCTTGGGGATTTTGGTGGCCGGAGTCTCGCTTTTCACCGTGTTCGCGCCGTTGTGGCTGCACCGCTGGGTCTGGCGTCAGCGGCGGGAAACCCAGCTCGCCCGCTTGATCGCCAAACGCTACCCGGGCCTCGGCGATCGTTTGCTAGGAGTCATCGAGCTCCAGGATCAGGTGGGAAATGCGGATACGCTTTCCCCGCGGCTGCGTGAGGCGGCGATGGAAGCGGTGGCGATCGAGGCGGGAAGGCGCAAGCTCGATGACGCGCTCCCACCGCAGCGGCACCGGACCTGGGCGCTCGCCGCGCTCTGTCTGGCCGGGCTTGCCGCAGCGGCATTCACCTTGACGCCGCGTGCGGGGCTTAATGCGCTGCAACGGTGGCTGATGCCACTTTCCAGTACCCAGCGCTACACATTTACCCGACTCGAAAACCCACCGACCTATCAGGCAGTGGCGTTTGGGGAGGCGTTTGAAATCACGTTGCAGTTATCCAAGGATTCCGAGCAACGCCCTTTGAAGGCTTCCGGGCGCTATGGATTGCAACCGGGAGTCGAGGTGGCTTTGGCAGCGGGTCGCTACCGCTTCACCTTTCCCGGGCAGCAGGATCCGGGCACATTGGTTTTCCACGTGGGAGACCTCCGGCATGAGGTGCGCGTCGAACCCGTGCCGCGTCCCGGCATGGAATCCGCGGTGGCGGTCGTGACTTCACCCGCCTATTTGGGAATCCCTGAAAAGACGGTCAATCTCGGCAGCGGCGTGGTGAGCGCGGTGGAGGGGAGCAGGATCCAGATCCATCTAATGACCAGTCGGCAGCTTGCCTCTGGCAGCTTCGGTCCCACCCGCTCGCAAACCATCGAGGAGCCCAAAGACGCGGGATCGGCTTATATTCCCGTGGACGGCGCGCTTGAGATTTCCGGCCTTAACGCGAAGACACCTCGCCTGGAAGTGGCCGCAGTTCCTTTCGAAATCCCCTTCGCCTGGACCGACAAGCTGGGGCTCGCCGGTGAGTCGGGATATCGTCTGCGGGTCGATGCCTTGAGGGATGCCGTGCCAACCTGTTATTTGCAAGGAATCGATCGCCAGAAGGTGATGCTACCCGAAGAGACCGTGGATTTCGAAGTGCTGGCGGAGGATGATTTCGGGGTCAAACAGACGGGAATCGAATGGTCCGGGCAGTTCACCCGGCCGACGGATGAAACCCCGGCCAAAGGCGAGTTGAAACTCGGCGACGGAAGCTCCGAAGAACGGCGGATCATCAAGGCCGCCGCATTTTCACCTGCCGCATTCGGTATCGCGCCCCAGAAGATCACCCTCCGCGGTTACAGCGAGGACTTCTTCCCGCGGCGCGGGCGGGTCTATTCCGAACCCGTCATCCTCTATGTGCTCACTCGCGACGAGCACGCGCAGATGCTCAAGACCAAGTTTGACCGGACAATTAGTGAGTTAGAGGACCTTGCCCGCCGCGAACAGGAACTGCTTGATGAGAACCAGCGGCTCGAACGTCTCACCGGGGAAGATCTACAAAAAGATCAGAATGCCAAGCGTCTTCAAGACCAGCAACAGGCAGAAGCCGAGAGCAAGCGCCGGATGCAGGGCCTAACGGATCAGATGGAGGGCCTGATGAAAGATGCCGCACGCAATGGCGACATTGCCAAGGACACACTCAAGAAAATGGCGGAATCGCTCAAGTCGATGCAGGAACTCTCCCAACAAAACCTGCCGAAAGTGGAGGAGAAACTCGGTGACTCGCATGAGCCGTCGAACACCGCCGAGAAATCCGGCAAGGATGTGGCACAAGCGGTCGAAGAACAGAAAAAGGCGGTCGAGAAAATGCAGCAGGCCATCGCCAAGGCGAACGAGGCGAACCGACAGTTCGAGGCGGGAACTTTCGTCAACCGACTGAAGAAGGCGGCAGGTGAGGAGGGCGGAATCGCCACTTCGCTGATCGATGCTTATGAGCGGATTCTCGGCATTAAGAGCTCAAAACTCGATCCATCTGACCAACGCCGTCTGAGCGAGGCGACGAACCAACAATCCCACACCGCGTCCGACGTGCGCTGGCTTCAAGAAGACCTCGGCAACTACTTCGCCCGCACCCAGACCGAGTCATTCAAGCAGATCCTTGATGAAATGAAGGCTTCTCAGATCGACATCGGACTGGAGGACATCCGCTCCCAGTTGGCGTCGAATCACTCGTTCATCGCCACCGAAAGTTCCAAAAAATGGGCGGCGCAGCTCGCTGAATGGGCGAAAAAGCTGGAAGGTGAAAAGGAACAAGGCGGCCCCGGTGGCGGCGGTGGCAGTGGGAACAGCCCCGAGGATGAAGACTTCGAGTTCATGCTCCGGGTGATGAAACTCGTGCAGCAGGAACAGGACCTCAGAGCTCAGACCCGGGCGCTCGAACAACTCCGCCGCGATCATACGCCAGCCCCCACATCCCAGGAACCATGAGCCGCTTGATTCATACCGCAGGCATCCTGTTGCTTGTCCCCTTGCTCGCTTTGGCGGATGAAAAACCGCAGGACGACGTTTTGGCCAGGCACCGCGAGGGTTCTATCAAGGTGG
>JAYWDF010000945.1:0-3020 GCA_043779985.1 Akkermansiaceae bacterium
GTGTCGGGTTTCTCGCCGCCAAGAAGCTGCACTTCGGATGGGTGCCGGGCGGGGTGATCGGCGCATCGATTTTCGGCGTCGGCGGTTTCGCCATGATGAAGCTTCGCGGTTCGCCCCGCGAAATGGGGCTGACGTTCGGCCTCAAGTTTCTGAGCGTCACGGCCTACAAGATCCTCAACGTCACGCTGGTCCTCTGGCTGTGCAAGGATCTGGGATACACGGAAAGAGGCGCGCTCAATCTGATCGTCGGATGGTCGTTCTTCATGACGATGACCACTATCCTCGCCGGCAGTATCACCGACGCGCTGGGCCTGCGGCGGACGCTTCTGATAGGGATGACGCTGTGCGTGCTGACCCGATTCGTGATGGTCTTCTCCACCAACGGCATCCTGGCGCTGGTCTGCGGGCTGCTTCCGCTGGCCATCGGCGAGGCGCTCTGCACGCCGGTGCTGGTGGCGGCGATGCGCCGCTACTCGCTGCCGAGCCAGCGTTCGGTGGCGTTTTCGCTTTTCTACGCGCTGATGAACTTCGGTTTCATGTTCGGCTACTTCATCTTCGACGGGGTGCGTGAGACGATGCTCGGGCATGGGCCGCTCGCGGTTCCTTTGGTGCCGGGCGGATTGAGTCCGTTCCGGACGCTTCTGCTAGCCAGCCTGGGGATCGATCTATTGATGCTTCCGCTCATCCTGCTGCTGCGTCCCGGTGTGGAGATGACGAGCGAGGGGCTCGTCACCGTGCCGGAGGGGCACCAGTATCCGGGCGCGGGGTTTTGGGAGAAAATCCGCCTCACGACCCGTGATGCGGCCAAGGACACGCTGCGGACGTTTTCCAGTCTGGTGAGATCGAAGAGGTTCAGTCGTCTGCTCGTTTTCCTGCTGATGATCGGGCTGCTCAAAGTCGTCTTCAACGCGATGGACTACATCCTGCCGCCCTTCACCCTGCGTGAACTCGGTCCCGGTGCGCGGGTGGGCCGCCTCAATGCGATCAATGGCATTCTCATTCTCATCCTCGCGCCGACCATCGGCATGATGACGCGGAAATACGCCTCCTATTCCATGGTCATTCTCGGCGGTTTCATCACGGCATCGTCGTTCGTCTTCATGGCCGTGCCCGTTTCTGTTTTTCAAACTGCAGCGGATGGCTGGCTCGGCAAGGCCATCGGCAACGGTTATCTGGAAATCACCGGTGCGGTGCATCCCTATTACGTAATGATATTCTTCTGGCAGGTGCTGTTTTCGGTGGGCGAGGCGTTTTATTCGCCGCGCGTTTATGAATACGCCGCAGCCATCGCTCCGAAGGGACAGGAAGCGTCATACGCATCGCTTTCCTACGTGCCACTGCTAATCGGGAAACTCATCACGGGTGCGGCGTTCGGCGGGCTGCTGGCGAAATACTGCCCCGAGAACGGTCCAAGGGATCCGAGCACGATGTGGCTGATCATCGGGCTCATGGTGCTCGTCGCCCCCGTCGGCCTGTTGCTGCTCAAGCGCTTTATCCGGATGAAAGAAGAAGGGCGGGAGAGTTAGAGGTTTGCGGGAATCGTGTAAAGCGGCTGTCCCTTGGGTTGGTTAGCAGGAATGCATTTCAGCAGGGCGCGGGTGTAGGCGTGCTGGGGATCGCGGAAGAGCTCAGATTTCTTCGCGCTTTCGACGATCCTACCGCGATACATGACGTTGATGTGATCGCACATTTCCGAGACCACGGCGAGATCGTGGGTGATGAAAACAATCGCAGTCCCGAGATCCTTTTGGCGGACGCGGATGAGATCGAGGACTTGCTTTTGCACCGTGACGTCGAGCGCGGTGGTCGGCTCGTCGCAAATCAGCAGTTCGGGCCGGGTGATGAGGGCCATGGCGATCATCACGCGCTGGCGCATGCCGCCGGAAAACTCGTGGGGATAGGAATGGATCCGCTTCTCTGGATCGGGGATTCCAACTTCGGTTAACGCCTCGATCGCCCGGTGGAGGGCTGCCTTGCCGCGGCAATTTTCATGCAGCGCGAGGGGCTCGGTCAGCTGGGCGCTGATCTTCATGAAGGGATTGAGCGAGGACATCGGATCCTGGAAAATCATCGAAATGCGCTTGCCGCGGATTTTGCGGAGCTGTTTCTCGGGTGTCTTCAGGAGATCCATTCCGTCGAAGATGGCCTGCCCGCTATGGATACGTCCGGGAGGCTGGGGGATCAATCCGAGCACTGAATAACAAGTCACCGATTTTCCGGATCCCGACTCGCCGACGATCCCCAGCGTCTGACCGGGATCGACCGTGAAGGAGACATCCTCCACCGCATTCACGACGCCGTTGCGGGTGTGGAAGCGGGTGGTGAGATTGCGGACGTCAAGCAGCGGCATGGCGAGTGGGATCGGGCGATTTTGTGAACAGGGAAAATGGCGCCTACGGCTGGATGAGCCGGGCTTCGATCCAGCGTGCGACATCGGAAAAACGGCTGTGATCGAGCGCACGCCCCATGCCCAGAGTGAGCACCGGCACCTGTTCGCGCGTGTGGTCGGTGCCGGGGTGATAGGGATCGTTGCCGTGGTCGGCGGTGAGGATCACGAGGTCGCCGGGAAGCACTTCGTCGATGAAGCCGCCGAGCCATTGGTCGAACTCGCGCAAGCAGCGGGCATAGCCCTCGGGATCGCGGCGGTGACCGTAAAGCGAATCGAAATCCACGAGATTGGCGAAAATGAAATGCGGTTCGTCGCGCGTGGCTCGCCACAGGTGTTCGATTTCGGCCATGCCGTGGGCATTCGATTTTGTGGGATAGGATTCGGAAATCCCGGAACCTGCAAAAATATCGGAGATTTTCCCCACGCCGATGGTGGTCACTCCGGCGGCCTGCAAGCGGTTCAACACCGTCTCCCCCGGCATCAGCGAGTAGTCATGGCGATTTCCCGTGCGCTTAAAATCGGCCGCGCAATCTCCCAGAAACGGCCGTGCGATGACCCGGCCGATCCGGATGTCACGCTCGTCTAGCAGGTTTCGTGCGATTTTACACAGCGTCCACAAGCGCTCCAGCCC
>JAYWDF010000946.1:0-3010 GCA_043779985.1 Akkermansiaceae bacterium
GGATTTGCATGCCACGCTGCTCCATCAGTTCGGCATCGATCACGCGCGTTTCACCAACAAGTTCCAGGGCCTCGACTACAAGCTGACGGGCGTCGAGCCAGCCAAGGCAGTGAAGGCGATCATGGGGTGATGCGCTCTTCGTATGTAGTTCAACCCTTTAGGGTGTCTTCATCACGCTCCGAAGACACCCTAAAGGGTTAAACTACGAGCCAAGAGCGCACTCCGGGGGCAGCAGGGCGTGCCGCAATCCTGGTCTAACGAAACGATCCACGCGCACGGGACCGATTAGACTCTGGACTGCGGCAGCCTGCTGCCGCTTTGGTCCCGCAGCCTGCTGCGGGCGAAACCTGGGCAGCCCCGTGCCAGCAGGCTGGCTGCGGAAAGCGGCAGCAGGCTGCATGCAGTCCATGGATTTCAAAATTCCTCGAAGATTTTTGTCCGCCCTTGCGCCCGGCGTGACACTCTCTTTCAGATCATGCAATCCTCCGCGCCATCCGATCCCGAACTGCTAGCCGAGTGGCTGGGCCTACAGCGTGAGCCGGCGTTCCATGCGCTGGTCGCCCGCTACGCCGGGCTGGTTTACGCGACTGCCAAACGGACCTGCGGTGATGATTCGCTGGCGGCGGAAGCTTCCCAACTCACCTTCATCGCCCTCGCGCAGAAGGCGAAATCGCTGACGTCACGCGCATCGCTCGGCGGCTGGTTGCACCTCACTGCGATGCTGCAGGCGAAGAACCTGCGCCGGAAATCCCAGCGCGAATCCCGCAAACGCCAACTCCTGCAAGCCGCCATGGATACCGAGCCTCCTCACACTTCCAGCGACGTCTGGCAGGAAATGCAGCCGGTGCTCGACGACGCGCTCGCCGCTCTATCCGCCAAGGACCGCGAGGCGCTACTGCTGCGTTTTTACCGCTCTCTAACGATCCGGGAAATCGCCGCCACCCTTGGCATCGCCACCGACGCCGCGCAAAAACGCATCGACCGCGCCATCGAGCGGCTGCGGGGGAAACTGGCGCGTCGTGGTTGCCAGGCCGGTAGTTCACTAGGGGCGACCATGCTGGCAGGCTTTGCCGCCGATGCCCAGGCGGCGATTCCCGCCGTTTCCCTCCTCGCCTCCAAGGCGTTGCTTGCAGGAGCTGCCAGCGCCATCACTTCCACCGCGATCATCACCGCTCTAACCACCGCCATGAAATCCACGTCGTCCATCATCCCGGCTGTCGCTTTGATTTCAACGGTCGCCTTGATCGCCATGCAGCGCCAATCCATCGGAACGCTGGAGGGGGAAACGGCTCTCCTGCAAAACCGGATCGCGGCCAGCGATTCCTCCACTTCGCTTTCATCAACAGCGAAACCCGTAAGGCCGAAGGCCGTGGCCACAGGTGACGAACCGATCAACTGGAACGAATTCGTCAGCAAACACGAGGAGTTGAGACAGCGCGGCCGTTTGCGAAGCGAGAACATGGGTTGGGCGCACCTCATTGAAGAACGCCTGCAATCGATGACGAAGGAACAGCTCAGCGCCGAGCTGGAAAGGATCACCGCTCTCGATGTTCCTTCGCCTTACCCCGATCTCATAAGGGAAATGGTCATGACTCCGCTAACAAGAAAAGCCCCGGAGCTGGGACTGATGCGGTTCATGGAACATCCATCCACTGATTCGGACAACTGGAGTGAACCGAATGCGGCTTTGAAACAGTGGGCGATGACAGATCCCGAAAAAGCCACAGCCTGGCTGGACGCGCAGATCACTGCCGGGAAACTCGACAGCAAATCCCTCGACGGCAAGAACCCGCTTCGCATCCTGTTTGAGAAAACTCTGATCGGCGTTCTTCTCACATCCGATCCAGACGCGGCATCCCATCGGGTCGGGATCCTCCCTGAAAATCAGCGCGCCGACGTGTTGCGCGGGCAGGCGGTCGAGCCGAAAAACCAGGGCGCATTTGCCAAACTGGTGCGGCAGCAAGTGCCCGCGACCGATCAGACCGAAGTCCTCGCCGAACTCGTCTTCCAATCGGTTCCCAAGGAAGGCTACGGCGCTGCCACCGAATGTCTTGACCGCATCGAGGCGACGCCCGGCGAACGGACCGCTTACATCGAACATGTCGCGGTTTCCCATTTCCAACACCTCGCACGCAATGGAGGAATCACGAACAAGGAAGTGGACGCCCTGCGGGAATGGACCGACTCCATCAGCCCGGAAGCGACCAATCTCCTCACGGGAAAAGCACTCGCAATGGCACCGTCAGGTGGCGGACGCCGGACCAGTTATGCCGATCTTGCCGAACTCGCCGTCCAATACAGTCAGGCCGGCGGCAACGACGATGTCCTCGTCGAATTCCTCAAAGAACCGGTCAACTATATCTTCAACAGACAGCTCAACAAACAACAGGTCAGCGCCCTCGCGGAAGAGATCGCCGACGAAAAGCGCCGTCAGGAAGTCCTGAACCTGTTGGATCAATATTTCCCGAAGCCATGAAACCCCCGCTCGTTCTCTCCCTTCTCATCCTTGCCGTCGGTGCCGCAATCGGTTGGAGCGATCACCAACGGCTCCTAACCGTTCGCGCGGCCCATGACCAAACCGTGACGGAAGCCGCCAAACGTGGCATTTCCGTGGATTCCTCCAACGAGGCCGCGACCGTCCGCGTCACCAAGCGGGAGCGGGAAAACCGTGAGGCCGCAGCCAGACTTCTTGCTGCCGACTGCATCGGATTCGCCAAAGAGAAGGAAGCCCTGCGGAAAAAACGCGGCGAACCCGATGAGGCTTTCCAAAAACGGGAGTTGGACTTCAACGACCGGATGAAGTCACTCGATTCCGGGCAATGGAGAATTCTCATCACCGAGGTTTGCGCCTGCACGGAACTGAAAAACGGAACCCGGCAGGCGTTTCTCTACAACTCCATCACGACCTTCGCCAGCAAGCATCCACAGGCGGCGCTCGCCTTTCTCGCCGATTCCCCCGAGGTCTTCAAAGGCAATGGCAAAGCCAAGCATGTGATTTCCACCGCTCTCG
>JAYWDF010000947.1:0-2992 GCA_043779985.1 Akkermansiaceae bacterium
ACCGCCACGCTTCTGACTTGGGCGTGGGGCCAAGCCCTAGCGGAAACGGGCGGCGTCCGCGCGGTGCTTGTCGAGCAAGTCCGCACGGGAGCCCCCCAGGCGGGGACCGCAGGATTTACCATGAACACCCTGCCTGTCGTAATTCTGCGCGCTTGCGCCGACGAGGCAGCCCAAGGCCTGCGGGAGTTCCGAGCGCAGCTGCTTGCCTTGCGCGCCATCGAATCGGTGTCTGCGAAGGATTTTCCGCCTAGCGGCTTCCCCGATACCGATGATCCCACGACGAGCATGATCATGATCGAGCGGACAAGCTTCCCCCATTTGGCAGAGGCTGCGGGGAAGGGCGCTCTCGTTGAGTCCCTAGTGCTTCACGAAGGTGTGGGGGAAACTCTAATGGCTACCGCCTCGATTCTGCCGGACCTCCGCTTGGAGGTGGAAGGACTGCGGCGACATGATCTCCTCGCGGCCTGGCGAGGTGTCTTGGAGCGGCTTGCCCGCGACTTTATACCGGAGAGACCCCCGGATAGCCCCCCCCTCACGAGCTGCTGCCGTTAACCCTCTTACGTTATTGCAGCCATTCGTTTCCTCACAGAAGATAGGGGCTACCCCTTTCATGCAAGCGTCTCTATTTTTCTCCAGAAAACAGCACCTCCTCGCTGGCTTGCTCGCGCTTGTCTCGTCACTGCCGCTTGGGGCAGCCAGCTTTCACGTGGCCCCCACCGGGAACGATACAGATCCCGGCACCTTGGTCGCGCCCTTTGCAACCGTGCAACGTGCCGAGAAATCCGCATCCCCCGGTGACTCGGTCTTGATCCACGGCGGCACCTACAAAATGGTGGAATCCCAAATCGCCCGGGTCCAGCGCGGGCGCGCCCAGGTCACCCTGCTCAGTAAAAGCGGAAGCCCCGGCAAACCGATTCGCTATCTCGCCTATCAGGACGAGGCACCGGTCTTTGATTTCTCCTCCGTCAAGCCGGCGAACTGTCGTGTCACCGCGTTCTTCATCAGCGGCTCGTGGCTCCATCTCAAGGGCCTTACGGTGACCGGCGTGCAGGTGACCATCACCAGTCACACGCAGTCCATCTGCTTCGACAACGAAGGTGACCACAATGTCTACGAGCAACTCCGGATGCACGACGGCCAAGCCATCGGCTTCTGGCTCGGCCGGGGCGCGAACAATCTCGTCCTCAACTGCGACGCCTATCGCAACTACGATTACACTTCCGAAAATCTTAAAGGCGGCAATGTCGATGGCTTCGGATTCCATGCGCCCAAGGGCAGCACCGGCAACGTCTTCCGCGGCTGTCGCGCTTGGTTGAACAGTGATGACGGCTTCGACCTGATCACGACCTGCGAGCCGATTCTCATCGAAAATTGCTGGGCGTTCTACAACGGCTATGACCCCGCGTTCAAGCCCCTCGGCGATGGCAATGGCTTCAAACTCGGCGGCTACGGGGCGTGGTCCGCCAGCAACCTACCGGCCACCATCCCCCGCCACGTGATCCGCCAGTCGTTAGCAGTCCGCAACCGCGCCGCCGGATTCTATGCCAACCACCAGCCGGGCGGAGTCGACATGCTCAACAACACCGCCTACCTCAATTCGGTAAATTTCAACCTGCTTTGTCGCGAGGCAAATAACGTCACCGACGTGCCCGGCTACGGCCACACACTCAAAAACAATCTGGGCTACAAGGGCCGTAGTGAGGTGACCAACCTCAATACCGCCGCTTGCGACCTTGCTGCCAACTCCTTCGACCTCAAACTGCATTTTTCCGACAAGGATTTCCACAGCCTGGACGAGGCGGACTTGATCAAGCCGCGCCAACCTAACGGCGACTTGCCCTCGGTGCCCTTCATGAAACTCAAGGCGGGCAACCCCGCCATCGACAAGGGCGTCGACGTCGGTCTTGCCCACATCGGCAAGGGCGTGGACCTCGGAGCCTTCGAGTTCGGAGTGGTGAGGTGATTCCCCCTCCTTGGGCAAACAACCTTGACCCCGCGCTCTGAAGCAGGTGCAAAGGTGCTGCGCCCATGGCATTTCCAAAGGGATTCTTATTCGGCACGGCGAACGCCGACCATCAGGTGGAAGCCCATGATCCCGGGCGGGAAGACGTGTGGGATCTCTGGGAACGCTGCCAGGGCCTGACCCCGCGCGGACAGGCCACGGATTTCTGGAACCGCTACGAAGAGGACATCGCCGCCGCCGCAGCGATGGGCTGCAAATTATTCCGTTTCTCAACCGCTTGGGCGCGTGTGGAACCCTCGGAATCAGTTTTTGATGAAACGGCTCTCGCCCATTATCGAAATGTCGCAGACTGCATCCGCGGGCATGGTATGAAGGTGATGCTCACGCTGCATCACTTCGTCTGGCCGATCTGGCTGGAGCGGGACCACGACGGATTGATCGGGGAGAAATTCCCGGATCTGTTCGCACGGTATGCAGACCGCGTGGCGTTGGCCTTGGACGGGCGGGTAGACTACTGGATCACCTTCAACGAGCCCAGCCAACTCACATTCGGCTACATCAAGCCGTGGTGGCAAAGCCGCTATTACATGCCGCCGGGCCTGCCCCAGGGATCGGACGTGGATGCCGAGGCGGAGGCGGTGGGAAAATTAATCCCCGGGCTTTTTCGTGCCCACGCCCGCGCCCGCAGGGCGATCCAAGCACGGCAGGCGGACGCCAAAGTGGGCGTGAATCCGTTAGTGACCGGTTTTCCCACATGGTTGCAGATGCTGATGGACTGGGGAGCCTGCCACCGGGGACTCGGTGAAGCGCTTTTCAAATTCACCACCCGCGGCGCCTTGGTCAGCGAAAAAGGCGACGTGGATCTGGTCATCGGCGGAGTCACCGCAGACGAGCAGACCAGTTTTAAAATGAGCGATCCCTACTTGCGCACCGGCAAGGCGGTGCTGGTGACTGCCGACTATCAGGGCACCGGAACCGACTCTCTCGCAGGACGCAAGGTGGCCGTGATCGGCGTGGGAAATCAACCGG
>JAYWDF010000948.1:0-2991 GCA_043779985.1 Akkermansiaceae bacterium
GAGTGCGGCGGCGAGTTGGAGCGAGTCGGCGGCCCTCAATGGGTGGGTGCGGAGGAGACGGAGGGCCAGCTTGCGCACGGCGGCGGTGGCGTTCACCTCGTGCCAGGCGGCGGCGAGATCGGCGAGGCGTTCGCGGGCGAGCTTGGCATCGGCGGCGGGCAGGGAGCCCTCGCGCAGGCGGCGCTGAAGGGCGGATTCGCACTCGACGGGGGTGCCCCACCAGACGGCGAGCTCCGGATCGTCCTCGAGTTGGCCGCGTCTGGCGGCGCTTTCCGCTTCCTCCACCAACAGGGCGACTAACGCGGAGCTGTCCCAGAAAATCATCGCCCGTCCTCCCGCTCGCTGAGGATGGCGCCGCGCAAACTGCTTCCGGCTGCCACGGTGGGTCTGGGCGCGGCGAGGAATGCCGGGACATCCAGGGAGGATTGGGGTGGACTCAGCAGGCCGCTGGCATGCAGGGCATCCAGCGGTGTCCCGCCCGCCAACGGCTGAAGCCGCGCAACCGGACGGTTGCGCTCGGTGATGACAATGGTCTCGCCCTGTTTCACCTTTTCGATGAGCCGGCTGAACTGATTTTTCGCAGTGGCTATGTTGGCGGTTTGCATGTGGCTAAGTTGGCTATGGTTTTAGGCCTTGTCAAGATGGCGGGGGGCTTGGTGGCAGAGTTAAGGGAAGGGCTTGAGCGCGGGATCGGCCTTCATGGCGTCGTAGAGGTCGAGGGAGACGGCGCGGGGTTGACCATTCAGGAAGACTTGTTTGCCTTGCGGCCATTTTTTTGCGTCCACGAAAATGACCAGGGCGTGCCACGAGCCGTCGGCAGCGCGGTGGGGGCGGAGGATGACGGGGGAGGCGAAACGGCCTGCGGTTTGTTTGCCATGAGGAGGGTTTTCCGCGTTCCAGTTTCCGTATTTGGTGAGCAAAGGGAGTCCAAGCGCCGGGCGAAAAGCCGGAGTGTTTCCACCATGGATTGCTAAGTCGTGGTCATGCTTTGCAAAGTCGAATCCGGGATATGTTGTCTCAGTGTCGTTCTGATTGCTTCGCCCATGGGCACGCCAGGATTTCAGCCATTGTGCCAGTTTGAGAATGGCGTCATTGGGGTTTAAAGCGGGGAGGGCGGAGATGAATATACTATTGGGAGTGTTGAAGTGCTGGAGAGCGTTGGTAATTCCATCTCCACGAGATGCTGGAGCCAAAGCGCCCATGGCACGACGGGAGCGGAAGCCAAGTGAGCCAAGATTTGCAAAAACCGATGCAAGCGCCATCAGGTCAGCGTCCAGACGGCATGAGTCCCGCCACAGGAATTGCAATCCGAACGAATGACGGGGATCGTTTTCTGCCCTTTCGTTCAAAACCGCCCGGTCACGACGTCGCTCGTCCGGTCTTCCTTTCTTCTCGGGACGCAGGGGGAATAACAGGTAGCCTCGATCACTGCCTGGATTTGCCTTCATTGCCTCATCGTCCACCACCTTGCCGACCAGTCTTGGCCCGGTCACCCGCACGGCAAGCTTGCCAGCCGTTCCTTCGTCTCCGGCCGTCGGTCCGAAGATACGACTTTCCTGTTCCGGCAGCGAGAGGTGGGCGAGCGACTTGAAACCGCCAAGGACGCGGAACCACCAGCGGAGTTGCCCGCGGATGGACGAAGAGCGGATTTCCGCTTGTTTCTCCGGTTCTGCCCCGCCGCAAAAGCAGGGGGTGATGATGTCGATCTGATAAGTCTGGCGGATCATGGCATTTTGTCTCCGTGGAGTTGTTTGTTGAGGGTGCGGATGGCTTGATCGACTTTCGCCAGATCGCCTTTGACTGCCTTGAGTTTGAAATCCTGCCAGTAGCCGAGGCGGGGACCATTTAGGGCACGAATGATCGCGGCCTTTTCGATATCTGTCGGACCTCCCTTCGATTTGCAGAAGGAACGGACTTTTCCGTCGAATTGGGCTTCCGAAAGGAGTTCGATTTTCTTGTCTTCCTGCTGGTCAGGAGTGAGGCCGGCAAGGGCGTTATCACGTTCACGCCTCTTGCGCAAACGCTCCTCGTCGGCGGCCTTTTCATTGGTTTCTTTTTCCAGTCTTTGCTTCTCAAGTCCATCATGTGCGAGGGCATCTTGCTCGCGCTTAGCGATCCTGCTGTTCAGCTCGTCGGAGGCGTCGAACCACCCGTACCCCGCATTGGTCTTCGCACCGAGGCCGAAGAGCTCGAGTCCGTGGGCGAGCCAGAGCTTGGCGAGGGCGAGCGGGGTGGTATTTGGGAAGACTCGTGGGCAGGATGCCCACGCTCCTTGACGGAGCGGGATGAGGGGGAAGGTGAAATGGTCGCCGTCTTTTTGCGGGGCGATGGCGGGGAAGAAGACGGGGATGGGGTCTTCGGTGTCGGGGGCGTTTTCGAAGCTGGGTTTTCCTTCGTGGTAGGCGGTGTGGTGCGGGGTGAGCACGTCGAGTTCGAGGCCGGGGTCGCGGTTTGGGCTGGCGGGGAGGAAGGCGATGGTGCCGGCGAAGGTGTCGTGAGGCGGGAGGAGGTCGCGGGCGGCCTTCAAGTGGGTTTCGCTACCATGGCAGGCCCAGGCGAAGTCGGATGTGCTGGAGGTTTTCCAGTCGTCCTTGATCCAGCCGAAGATGCGGGCGATGGCGGCGAGCATTTCCGCGGGAGTGGTGAAGTCTTTGCAGCAAGGGGCGCAGGCGTCGGTTTCGAGGAATGCGGATTGGCCGGCTGAAGCCGGCGCTCCGTTCCAGTCGCGGAGGGCTTGGAGGGCCATGCGGCGGGCGCAGCCTTTTACGGCGGAGCCGGGGATGAGGGGATAACCGTAGCGGTCGAGGGAGACGTTGGCGTTTTCCATGACGCCACCGGCGAGGTTGACGAGGAGGCGGGCTTGAAGCCGGGCGCGGAGGATTTCCGCATTTTCCGGGAGCCAAGCGTGGGATGGATGCAGTGGCGCTGCCTTTTTACCGATTAGATCGGTGAACCATTTTTTCCGGGTGGGCGTGGTTTTATCCGAGGCCT
>JAYWDF010000949.1:0-2987 GCA_043779985.1 Akkermansiaceae bacterium
CTCAGCGTGCCCATCAGACTTGGCTTCATCGAGAGGCAGGTTTGATCAAATTCACGGCTCTTGGCGGCAAACCCAAAGCTGCCGAGAAGATCTTCGAGCAGGACGTCCTGAGCGGCCATTCCGGAAACCCGGTCAACGCAAAGGAAGACTACCGCATCCTTGATGCTTCGATCCTCATTCCAACGAATCCAATAACAATGCCCCGATTGTAACGAGATCTTCTTCTCATGTTGAGAGGCGAGCGTGTTGAGTTCCTTGGAGTCGCCGATGTAGACTGTCAGCGACTGTTCCCCGGGTGCCCCGAGCTGCGCTTCCTTGCAAATATCAGCACAGGATTTCTCAACAAATCCCTTCAACACGATGTCTGAAGAATTCACCACCAAGTGGGGAGCCACAACCCAGCGCTTCGAGTAGGACTCCTTGTTCCCCGCCTCTACAACGTAAACCACATCCTCGATGAGCCGCTTGAGCTTGGTGGATGGCTTGCTCAAATCCTCCTCGCGTGAGAATCCAGACGTGACCAAAGCGAGACTCAAAAAAGCAAGATGGATTTTCATAAAAGGGGTTCCGATATGTAACGCAGTCGCAAGCGAAACACTTGGAAGCACGTCGCGAAAGAAAAAATTTCACCTCAATCCGTCCAACCGCTGTGCAAGGCGAATGTAATCCACTTCCCCGGTGAACTCGTCACGAGGATGGCTGACACAGCGACGTTTCACGGCTTCCCATGCCGGGGGTTCGAGGGATTCGAAGAACTCCGCTAGATTTTCTTCAAGCGGTTCAGCAAAGGTCCAGCCAAGTGCGTGCGCCTCGATCCAGCGCCCCGTCTCCGTCGATTTTGCGCCGATCACCGGCACCCCGAAACAGCCGCCTTCATAGATCCGGTTCGGCAGCAGCCACGCCGAGTTGCCGTTGGGATCGGTCTCGTCGAAGGCCCAGTTGAAATCAATTTCCGCATACAGCTCCGCCAGCTCGTTCGGGTAGAAATAGGAACCACCAAACTCGAAATTCGGCAAATCCCCGAGCAAGAGGTCGAAGTCCTCCGTGATGGTCCCCGCCGGATAGCCGCGCAGGACAATGCGGACCCGGTCGCCCAGGCGCAGCGCCAGGGCGTGCATCAACTCCATGCTGCGGCGGCAGCGCAGCGCTCCGAAGCAACCGATCACCCAAGGCCGCCCACCCGACACAGGCGCCAGTGCTTCAGGCGGTGACGGCGGCAGGAGCCGGCTCGGATAGACTTTGTTCTCCAACAGGAAAATCTCACCCGTGTAGCCTTGCACCGGCAGGAAATACTCGCGGACGAATCCAGGCGAGGTGGTGACCAGCAGCGCCGTGCGACTCAAGACCGCCCGCTCGGCAGCCCGCAGGATTTTCGAAATCGCTCCGGTGCCAGTCATCGCCGGTTGGATGTCCGCCAACTCGAGAACCAGCGGAATCCGACGACCGGCAAAGAACCTTCCTAGCAGCGCGAGCAGCGCGTTGTCGGTATTCACCACATAGATCGCCGCGCAATTCCCCAGCCGATCCCGGTTCACCCACAGGATGCCGATGCACTTGACGAATGCCCACAGCCGTTGGAGGTAGCGGCGGTTATAGGTGGTGCCGAGGTGAATGTTCTGCCAAGACGGCGGGACGTCCGGCTTGTCGCGCACCCGGTGGAAGGTAAAACCAATCACCTTCCGCCCTTGGTCCTGGAGGGCTTGGATTCGTTTGCGCACCCGCGCATCCCCACGCTCGTGCGCAAAAAAGGCGATGGGGCGTGAATCAGGACCAGGCACTCCGGAAGGGTGGGAAATCGCCACCGATTTTTCAAGGGAATCCCATTCACTAGAATGCGAACGCCTCGCATCCGCGCAAGACCGCCTCTCCTAGGCACTACTTGCGAAGTGCCTTATTGTTGTTCTCCACCGCGCGGGCGATGACCCCAAAGACGAGGATCGCTAGAATGACGGAATAGAAGAGCCAGATGGTGCCCTTGCCGGCGGTGAAGCCGTAGTTGTGAAGGCCCACGCCGAGGAAATTCACATGCCACCACGAGAAAGTAACAACGGCACCGGTGAAGACGGCGGCGAAGTGCAGGCCCCATTCCTTGATGTAACCACCGAGGCGGGCGTGAAGGATGGAAAGCGTCCAGAGCACGATGAGGAGCGCCCCGTTTTCCTTGGGATCCCAGCCCCAGAAGCGGCCCCACGAGTCATTCGCCCAGATGCCGCCGAGCACGGTGCCCACAAGAGCGAGGAACAAGGTGAGGCAGATCATACCGTAAACGGCGCGGGTCAGCGAGCGACGGATATCCTTGTCGCCCTCGTCGAGTCGGAGACCACGCATCAGCAGATAGATGAAGGCCAGGAAGGCGCTGAGCAGCCCGGCCGCATAACCGAGGGTGATGGTGAGGACGTGAATGGTGAGCCAGTAGTTGGAATTCAGCACGGCCACGAGCGGATCCATGTTGTCCTTGGCGTCGCCCAGCTCGAAGCGGCGGGCGAGGATGATCAGCAGCGTGCCGATAATCGGCGCAATGCCGAGGGCGAAGCAACGGCGGGTCATCCACTCGATGACGAGCGAAATCAAGACAATGTTCGCAGCGATGAAGATGATGGTGTCGTAAAGATTTCCCACCGGCGGACGCTGCATGATGATGCAGCGGTTGACGATGGCGTAGATGCAAAGAACGAGACCGGTAACGGTGGACCCGAGCGTGATCCACGAGAGTATCCGTCCGGATTTCCCCTTGCCGACGGTCCACATGGCCAGTGCGGTGATGGTGCCGAGGATGAAGAAGACGAGCGCGTTGAGAAACCAGTTTTTCTGATAGTAATCCGCTTCCATCAGGACATGACGGTATTCGCCGCGGGCTTCGGCGCGCTTGACGAGGCCGTCGCGGAGGGCGAGGAGTTCTTTGCGAAAGGCAGCCTCGTCATCAACCGACCGGGCGGTGTTTTCGAGGGCTTCCACATCCGCGATGGCGAGCAGCGGGCTGTTCTTCT
>JAYWDF010000950.1:0-2987 GCA_043779985.1 Akkermansiaceae bacterium
AGAAGATTTCCTCGTCGCTGATCTGGGACGAGGTGCTGCCGTGTGAGCACTTCACTTGGTCGGCATTGATCTCCAGGCCGGGCATGGAGTTCGCCTCGCAGGTGTCGCTCATCAGGAGATTGCGGCAGGTCTGATAGGCGTCGGTGTGGTGCGCGTCCTTGTCCACGAAGATGAGCCCGGAGAAGATCGTGCGGGAGTCGTCGTAGAGGGAATTCTTATACAGCAGATCCGAGTAGGCGCCTTCCGAGACGTGGTGCTGGAACGTGCGCTGGTCGTATTCCTGCTCGTGGGCGGGGATACTGACGGAGAGCATGTCCGAACGGGAGCCGGGGCCCTCAAGGCGGGAGAGCGACTCGTTGCGCACCCAGGATGCGCCGGTATTGAGGATGAAGCCGATGGTCGATGCGTCGCGGAATGCGGCGGTTTCGTTGATCTGGATCACGCGGGTGACCTCGTTGAAGGCTTGGACCGCGACGTAGTCGAGCTTCGAGTTTTGGCCGGCACAGAGGTCGTTGAAGGCGATGGCGAGACCCGCTTGGGAGTCATCCGCCGAGCGGAAAATATCGACGACGCGGACCTTCGAACTCTTGCCCGTGACGATCAGGGTGTGTGGGAAGATCACGGTGCTTTCACCGGCGATCCAGTGATGCACTTCGATGGTTCCCGCGACTTCAACCTGGTCAGAGACGTGAACGAACAAGCCGTTGGTAAGCGAGGCTTCGTGCAGCGCGGCAAACTTGGCGGAGCCGAGGCGGGTTTCCTGCTTCATGAAATGCGCTTGCACCAGATCGCTGTGCGAAACGAGCGCTTCGGCGAGTGGCAGGCAAATGACGCCTTCTGGCAGATGTGATTCGACATGGACGAGTTCGTCATTCACGAAGACCAGCTTGGCGGCAGGGGACTCCAGTCCGGTTGAGCGGACGATCAGTTCATTGGCACCAGTTACCGGCGTCTTCTGGAAGCTGGCGAAATCGAGCTGTTTGATACTGGAGAAACGCCAGGTCTCATCGCCGCGTTTCGGCGCGGGAGTAGATAGAAAGCGTTGCCAGGCGGATTGCTGGCGCGCTGCGAACCAGGCGGGCAAGTAGGCCGGTGTCGCCGGTGCGGTTGTAAGCATGGAAGGGGGTGAATCGAGGGTAAGGCTCATTGAAAATTAAGTTGGGGATCAGTTTTCAGCCCACGGAGCCTTCCATCTCCAGATCGATCAGGCGCTTGAGTTCGACGGAGTATTCCATCGGGAACTCGCGGACGAGGTCGTTGATGAAGCCGTTGACGGCGAGCGACATGGCCTGGCCTTGGTTGAGGCCGCGTTGTTGCATGTAGAAAAGCATGTCCTCGGACACCTGGCTAACCGATGCTTCGTGCTGCGTGGCGTGGCGGTTGCCCTTCACCGTGATGGCCGGATAGGTGTCGGTGCGGCTGTGGCTGTTGATGAGCAGGGCGTCGCACTCGGTGTTGTTTTTACAACCCTTGAGGTGCTTCGGAATGAAGACCTGGCCACGGTAGGTGGAGCGGCCTTCACCGACGGAGATGGATTTCGAAACGACATTCGAAGTGGTATCGTCGGCGGCGTGGATCATTTTCGCGCCGGTGTCCTGGTGCTGACCGGTGTTGGCGAGGGCGATGGAAATGACTTCGCCGCGGGCGCGCTTGCCCTTCATGATCACGCCGGGATACTTCATCGTCAGGCGCGAACCGATGTTGCAGTCGATCCACCTAACTTCCGCGTCTTCCATGGCGATGCCGCGCTTGGTGACGAGGTTGAAGACGTTGGACGACCAGTTTTGGACGGTGACGTACTGGATCTTCGCGCCTTTGAGCGCAACGAGCTCGACGACGGCGGAATGCAGCGTGGCGGTTTCGAATTTCGGCGCGGTGCAGCCTTCCATGTACATCAACTCGGAGCCTTCGTCCGCGATGATGAGTGTGCGCTCGAACTGGCCGAAGTTTTCCGAATTGATGCGGAAATAGGCTTGGAGCGGTTGCTTGAGCTTAAGTCCCTTCGGGATATAGATGAAGGAGCCACCGGAGAACACGGCGCTGTTCAGCGCGGAGAACTTGTTGTCACCGGTGGGGATGACCTTGCCGAACCACGGGCGGAAAATTTCCTCGTGCTCTTTGAGGCCTTCGGTCGAGTTGCAGAAGATGACGCCTTGTTTGGTGAGCTCTTCCTTGACGTTGGAGTAAGCGGCCTCGGAGTCGAACTGGGCTTCCACGCCGGCGAGGAACGCGCGCTCCTGTTGGGGAATGCCGAGACGCTCGAAGGTCTCGAGCACGTCGGCGGGCACGTCGTCCCAGGAGCGCTTCGGCTTCTCACCGTCGGATAGATAATAGCGGATGACGTCGAAGTCGATGGCGTCCAGATCCTTCGTCGCCCAGTTGGTAGGCATCGGCTTGTCTAGGAACACTTTGAGCGCCTTGTGACGGAACTCGCGAACCCAGTCCGGGTCATTCTTGACGTCGGAAATGTAGTCGACGGTTTTCGAGCTCAGGCCGCGGCCGGCGTCGAACTTGTTGCGCTCCGGGAACGTGAAGTCGCCCTTGGTGCGGTCGATGTCGATCGCCTCGCGGGTGTCATGATCGAGGACGTCTGTGGTGTCGTAGGACATGGTGATGAGATGTTAGTTCTTAGGCGAGGGCGGGCTCCTTGAGGAACTCGTAGCCGTCTTTCTCCAGTTCGTGGGCGAGCTCGGGGCCGCCGGAACGGACGATGCGGCCCTCGGCCATGACGTGGACGTGGTCCGGCTTGATGTAGTCGAGCAGGCGCTGGTAGTGGGTGATGAGGAGCATGCCGCGATCTGCGGAGCGCATGGCGTTCACGCCCTTGGCAACGATCTTGAGCGCATCGATGTCGAGGCCGGAGTCGGTTTCATCGAGGATGCAGTATTCCGGCTCGAGCATCATCATTTGAAGGATCTCGTTGCGTTTCTTTTCTCCACCGGAGAAGCCTTCGTTCACGGCACGGGCGGTGAATTTGCGGTCCATTT
>JAYWDF010000951.1:0-2982 GCA_043779985.1 Akkermansiaceae bacterium
TGTGGCAAGACCAGCGCCTTGCAGGCCATCGCCCTGTGGTCGATCGGGCTCAAGACGTGGGTGGCCGAATCAGAAAACTCCAAGGCGGAAAAGCGCACCGGAAAGGCGCTGAACCGGCTGAACCTGTTGTCGGTGCCGGTCCCCAAGACGAGACACCTCTGGAACAATCTCAAAACCACCAAGCGGGATCTCCGGATCACGGTGGGCGTCGAGTTCAAGGGCGAAATCGTTCCGGTGACGATGGAGTTCACGCATCATTCCAGTGACGAGTTGGTTTATTGCAAACCGGGTGCAGCGCTTCCAACCGATGATCCGGCCTTCGCGGCTGTCGCCGCGCTGGAGGTTTCCCTGCTCTACCCGATGTCCGGCATCACGGCGGATGAAGCGGTCATCCTGCCGAAGCGCATCGAGTATCTCATGGGCCGGGGCAGCACGGCGGAGGTGCTCCGCAACATCTGCCTCCTGCTGGCCGAGGACGCGCCGGACGACTGGAAACAGGTCACCGAACTGATGCGGCGCTTGTTTCACGTCCGCCTCGGGACACCGAAGGTCAATGACAACGGGGGCGTGGATCTGGCTTACACGCAGGATGGCACGGTGGGTGAGATGGATCTCGGGCTATCCGGCCGGGGCTTTCAGCAGATGTTGCTGATTTTCTCCCACCTCTTCCTGCACAAGAAGGGCGTGCTACTGATCGATGAACCGGATGCGCATTTGGAAATCCTCCGGCAGCGGCAGGTTTTCACCCTGCTGCGGGACATCGCTCACCGGAACGGCAGCCAAGTGATCCTGGTCACCCACTCCGAAGTGGTGCTAGCGGAAGCTCTGGATACCAACCTGACGTTGATTCTTGATGGCAGGGCGGACGATCTGGCCGGAAAGCAGGAAATCCGGGACGCTCTCAAACACTATGGCGCGGAACACTATGTCCGCGCCCGGGAAACAGGCCATGTGCTTTATGTGGAAGGAAGCACCGACATCGACATGCTCCGTGCTTTCGCTCGCAAGCTCGGGCATCCGGTCGCCGACCTGCTCGAAGAGGAAGGCCGCCTCAATGTCTATTACCTTCAAGACAATTTTCCGGGACCGGCAAGAGACAGCCACGAGCAACTGGAGTGCGTCGAGGGCGGCTTCGGACTTACCGCACGGGAACACTTCCGCGCCATCCGCTCGATGCTTTCCACGCTCAACGGACTGGCGATCTACGATCACGACGGACGGCCCAGAAAGGAAACCGATGGTGGTGGTCTCATGGAACTTCAGTGGCGGCGCTACGAACCGGAGAACTATTTCGTGAGTCCTCAATCGCTGGAGCGCTGGGTGGCAAAACACCTCGGCCAGGAGGAGTTGTTCGCGGACTCCCGCAAGCAGGTCATGAACGGGTTGCTTGCGGAGTTTATTTTTAATGATGAGCCTGAAGATTTGGAAGCCTACATGCGTGCGGACCTGCCAACCCGCAAGGCTCTGTGGCGGGCGAAAACCCAGCACCTCAAACTGAGCCGTATCGCTGAAGAATATTTCCGCCGGATCGCAGCCGCGACTGCGACTCCGATGCTCCTCCGCAAGGGTCTGCTCCATGAATTGGTGGCAATTTGTGACGCCGATGAGCTGAATGGAGATGTAAAGGCAAAGCTCGACGCCCTGCACAAGCTTTTGTCGTGAGCACCACCACCATTGCCCGCACCGAGCGAGAAATCGCCCTGATGCAGGAATACCGGACCCGCCTGACCGCCGACATCGTGACGGGCAAGCTGGACGTGCGCGAAGCCGCCGGCGGAAGTGGAAGAAGAAGCCACTACCGATATCGAAATCCCCGAGGAAGAAACCGAACTGGAGGGGGTGGAGGAATGAAAAGATTCCCCATTGGGTAACTTTTTATTGACGAAAGAACCGGGAACAACGATCCATGCACGTCGTCTCACTCAAGAAGCTCCGCGAGTTCTGGCAACAGCACGCCGCATCCGAGCAGGCCCTCCGCGCATGGTATCGCGAAGCCTGCCACGCGTCGTGGAAGTCGTTTTCAGAAATCAAGGCACAGCACCGCAGTGCGGATTGCCTTCCGGGCAACCGGGTGGTGTTCGACATCAAAGGCAACCACTACCGTCTCATCGTCAAAATTCACTACAACTCCGGCCGGATGTTCATCCGCTTCGTCGGAACCCACGCCGAATACGGCAAAATCAACGCGGAGGAAATCTAATGAAAGCCAAGCTGATCAAGACCGAAGAAGAAAACGAGGCCGCCCTCGCGCGGCTCGACGAAATCTTCGATGCCGAGCCCGGCACGCCCGAGGGGGACGAGGCCGAGCTGTTGACCGCGTTGATCGAGATGTATGAGCAAAAGGCCTACCCGATCGACCTGCCCGATCCCATCGAGGCGATCAAGTTCCGCATGGAGCAGCAAGGGCTGAAGCGGAAAGACCTGGTGCCCTACATCGGCAGCGCACCCAAAGTCTCGGAAGTGCTCACGGGCAAGCGTCCGCTCAGTCTCACGATGATCCGCAATCTGGTGAAAGGCCTGGGCATCCCGGCGGAAGTGCTGCTCCAGAAAGCCGGTGCGGATCTGCCTTCGGAGGCCGCTCTCCGGCAAGGCAAGCATTTTCCGGTGGCGGAGATGTTGAAGCGCGGTTGGTTTGCGGGCTTCTCCGGCAGCGTGGGTGAGGCCAAGGCGCAACTTGAAGATCTCCTCAACCGTTTCGTGGGAGCGCTGGGCGAGAACGCCATGGTGCCTAGCCTGAATCGTCAGCAGATGCGAGATGGAGGCACCCAGGACGAACATGCCTTGGCGGCATGGCGGATCCGGGTGGCGACCCGGGCGATGCAAGAGACTCTGCCGGAGTATCGCCCTGCCACGGTTAATGCGGATTTCCTGCGCGAGTTGGCACGGCTGAGTTACCTGGATTCCGGACCGCTGCTGGCGAAGGAATTCCTGAACAAGAGCGGCATTCACCTGATTTGTGAGCGGCACTTGCCCAAAACCCAC
>JAYWDF010000952.1:0-2974 GCA_043779985.1 Akkermansiaceae bacterium
AACCGCCGTTGCGCCCGAGAAATCCCAGGCTTCCCACTGCGGTAGCCGGGCGTGGAAATCCCATCGACCGCATCATCGACCATTATTTAGCGGAAAACAAACTGTCACCGCGACCCACTCTCGACGATGCGTCATTTCTCCGGCGCGTGCATCTTGATCTCGTCGGACTGCTTCCGGATGTGGAGACTGTCCGGAAATTCAACGCCGATCCAGCGCCTGATAGGCGGGAGCGCATGGTTGATGCGCTGCTCGCGAACAACACGGCATTCACCGAGCATTGGCTGACGTTCTGGAATGATCTGCTTCGCAACGACTACGTCGGCACAGGCTACATCGATGGCGGCCGCAAGCAGATCAGCGGCTGGCTCTATCAGGCTATTTCCAATAATATGCCTTATGACGAGTTTGTCCGGCAGCTGGTCGCGCCCTCAGCGGAGAACGAAGGATTTGCCAACGGCATCAAATGGCGCGGCACCGTCTCCGCCGCGCAGATCACCCCGATGCAATACGCCCAGTCAGTGGGTCAGACGTTTCTTGGCATCAATTTGAAATGCGCCTCTTGCCACGACTCCTTTGTGGACCGTTGGAAACTGAGCGACGCCTACGGACTCGCCGCCATCTATTCGGATCAACCGCTGGAAATGTTCCGCTGTGACAAACCCACTGGTAAACAGGCTGTGCCCGCCTGGCTGTTCCCCGAACTGGGAACCGTCGATCCTTCCCTGCCCAAAGCGGAACGTCTGAAACAGCTCGCCGCCCTCATCACCCATCCGCAGAACGGGCGCACTCCCCGTGCCATTACCAACCGGATCTGGCAGCGCCTGATGGGGCGTGGAATCGTCCATCCTGTGGATGCCATGCAGTCGCCGCCGTGGAACGAGGATCTGCTCGACTATCTCGCGGTGCACCTGGTTGAAAACCACTATGACCTCAAGAAGACGATGCGACTGATCTGCATTTCGCAAGCCTATCAGTCGAACTCCGAAGTGTTCACCGAGGTGCCCAAGGAAGCCGGGTACGTCTATCAGGGGCCTCGGCCGAAGCGGCTGACCGCCGAGGAGTTCGCGGACGCCATCTGGCAGATCTGCGGCACGGCTCCGGCCAAGATGGATGCCCCCGTGAAGCGTGGTGCGATCTCACAAGGGCCACCGCTTTCCTTGAAGGCGGAATGGATCTGGTCCGGTGCCGATCCGGCACCCGCAGGTGAGAGCCTGACTTTTCGGAAGTGCTTCGAACTCGCGTCCGTTCCAGAAGTCGCGGTGGCTGTCATTAGCGCGGACAATCGTTTCGAATTGCGCGTCAATGGCCTCAAGGTGGGAGCGGGAACGAATTGGCTCGAACCGAGCAAAATCCCGCTTAACGGTCTGAGGGCTGGCACGAACGAACTGCTGCTGGTCGTGACCAATGAAGGGGACCGGCCGAATCCCGCGGGGGTCGTCTTTCACGCCCTGTTGAAGCAGGACCCGAATTGGGCGGAGATCATCAGTGACGCGTCTTGGGAAACGACCGAAGCCATTCCGGATTCCAGCGGGCGCTTCACTACCCCACCCGTCCTCTGGAAGCCCGCCGTCGTGATCAATCCCGCCACTTGGAAAGCGGTCGCGACGGAGATCCCCGAACGGCTCGCTGCGTCAGTTAGTCCGCAGCCCATGGTGAGAGCGTCCTTGTTGAAAAGTGACCTGCTGATGCGCACGCTTGGCCGCCCGAACCGCGAACAGATCGTGACCACTCGACCCAACGATTTGGCCACCCTCGAGGCAATGGATCTCAACAACGGGACGATTCTCGACAACCGCCTGGCGGGAGGTGCGAAATCCCTGTTAGCCAGGAACTTCGCGTCATCCGGAGAGCTCGCCACTTATATCTGGCGGGCCGCGCTCAGTCGGGAACCCACCCCGGAGGAACTCCAGCTTGCGGTTTCGCAGCTCGGACCCAAACCGGAACCTGGCAGCGTCCAAGACCTCCTGTGGGGTGTCGTCATGCTCCCTGTGTTCCAAATCATTCGTTAGTCCGGACCTAGATCCCACCGCCATGCAAACGCTCCCACTTGATCCCGGACAACCCCGCCGTGATTTTCTGAAAAAACTTTCCGCCGCCTCCATTGCCGCCCTGATGGCCCGCGCGCCCCGCGCGGCGGCGGAGACGATCCTTCAACCAAAGGCCACCGCGGACGCCTGCATCCTGCTGTGGATGGGTGGCGGAATGGCAGCTCCGGAGACATTTGACCCGAAAGCCTATCAGCCATTCGTCAAGGGTGCTTCCGTTTCAAAGATGCTTTCCACCTTCCCGGCCATCAACACGTCGGCGGATCATATCAAGATCTGTCAGGGGCTCGAAAAGATCGCCAAGGTGATGGACCGGGCGACACTCATCCGTTCGGCGGTGCAGGCGGATCTTGGGACGATCCTCCACTCCCGCCACCAATACCACTGGCATACCGGCTATGTCCCTCCGCAAACGGTCGCCGCGCCCCACATCGGGGCATGGATGGCTAGGGTGTTAGGTCCGCGCAACCCGGTGATGCCCGCTTTCATCAACATCGGCCAGCGGCTGGAAGGGGTAGGGGAGTCTGAAGAGCTCAAGGCCTTCACCACCGGTGGATTTTTTGGTTCGGAGTTCGGCCCGATGAATCTGCCGTTTCCCGCAGAGGCCATGCTCGCCGTGCGGCCGCCCAAGGGCATGGAGCCTGGACGATTTGCGAGTCGGCGCGCGTTCTTCAAAAAACTGATCGACAGCAATCCGCATCGGGATCTGATGTCGGACTATCAGCAGGAATCGATGCTTCGTTCCCTCGATAGCGCCCATCGGTTGTTGTCCGCCCCTGAGGCCAAGGCCTTTGACCTCGGCCTTGAATCCAAGGAAACCCGCGAGGCCTATGGTGACAGTCATTTCGGGCAAGGATGCCTGCTTGCGCGAAATCTGGTAGAAAACGGGGCCCGGTTTGTCGAGGTTACGACCGAGTATGTGCCCTTCC
>JAYWDF010000953.1:0-2971 GCA_043779985.1 Akkermansiaceae bacterium
GTCACGATCGTATGCAGGGCGCCATACGCCTGCCCTGAATCCAGCTTGAGATGTCCTATCAGCGAGAATGCCAGCTCTGGGTCTTTTTGGGCGGCCGAGCGGAAAATAAAGCCCCGGGATTGCTCCATGGCATGCGGGAACTCCACGGCGTTTTCCGTGATCCATGCCACTGCGGCATGGGGATCGTTCTTCGCCATGATTGGAAGCAATTTGACCGCGCGCTTCGCACGCATGATTTCGTGGACATCCTTGTCGGTAAGAACATCGGTGATGAAAGTCCGCAAGCGTGAGGGATCCAATGCCTCAATCCGTCGATGAATGTCCGCGTATCGTTCACCCGTGGCGTCGTCCATGATGGCTACCGATTCCCACTTCTTAGATTCGGCAGTGTATTCGACCGCAAGCTGCTTCGCCGCCGCATCGAGGTCCGCTCGGGCTCAGTTGACGCTTCGGGTCGGACGAGCATCATCGCCCAAAATACCGAACTGCTTGGCCCCGGCCGCCAGTCTTCTCTCATCCACTTGGGCAGCGGTTAGCCGCTGGTCGATTTTCCAGACAAGTCCGGCAGCGGTGGCCAGGATGAGCGCTGAGATGGCGATAGACGTTTTCATAGGCGGATCAATCGAAGCGTTTCATGTTTTCCGCGCGGCAGCTTTTGTCATTCAAGTTCCCATGCATTCGAGTTCCCAGACAAACCGAAATTCGCCGCCATCGAACCATCCCCACAGGTCAGCTTGGCGGTCGCATGAACGAGGCTGGCGTATCGGGCGACGAAAGCATGGAACGCCGGTTCATGCTGCCGACCCAGCCAGTCAGCAAGCAGTACGGGATAGGATGGCGCGGATTTTTCCATGTTCTGAAAAAGAGTGTCACGCCAGCCGGGGAAGCGGACAAAAAACTTCGGAATGATGTAAATCCTTGGGCGCTGTTACAAATTCCACTCTACAAAACATTGCATATTTTGCAATGTTTTGTAGAGTTTGCTGATGCAGCCGCTCAAGCAACTCACCGAAACGCTACGATCCCTCGCATCTCCAGAGCACTGCCTGTTCGCGCCATCGGACTTGGCGGCGGCGGTGCCGGGGTGTGGGCAGTTGGCGGTGCTTTTATCGCGGGCTACGAAGGCGGGTATGTTGAAGCGGGTCTGCCGCGGGATCTATTTCTATCCGGTGCCGGGTTACGCCGCCGGGAACCTGTTGTGGCACGCGGCTGCGCGGCTGCGTGCGGGTGAGTTCAATTACATCAGCCTGGAAACCGTCCTGAGCGACGCGGGGGTAATCTCGCAGGTGCCGATGAACTGGATCAGCCTCATGACTTCCGGGCGCAGTCATGTGGTGGACTGCGGCGACTACGGCCACATCGAGTTCGTGCACACGGCGCAGCGACCGGAGGCCATCGGCGGCGAGTTGACCTACGACGTGGATCGGCATCTGTGGCGCGCTTCGGTGCGGCAGGCGCTGCGCGACATGAGGGCCACGCGCCGAGGCATGGAACTCGTGGACGAGGAGGTGGCGCGTGAGCTTGTTTGACCAATTGGTGGACGAGGCGCTGAAATGGCGCGCGGATCTAACTACCTTGCGCCCGGTAGTGGAAAAGGAACTCCTGCATCACGACATCCTGCGCGAGTTGTCCGAGGCTGGATTGCTAGCAGGTCTCACTTTCATCGGCGGGACCTGTTTGCGCGCCTGTTACGGTTCCTCCCGGTTGAGCGAAGATCTCGATTTCACCGGCGGAAACGATTTCAATCGAAGCGATCTGGCAGAACTCGCAAGCGTTCTCACCGTTCGGTTGCAAACCCGCTACGGGCTGCCGGTGAGCGTGAGCGAACCTGTGAAAACCGGCGACAAGGTCTCCACTTGGAAGCTCGCCGTCGAGACACGGCCCGGCCAAAAACATCTCCCGGCACAACGCATCCACCTGGATATCTGCGCCATCCCCAGTCACGATCCGCGACCGATGATGCTGCGCAATCTCTATGGCGTCGATCTCGGCACTGCCGGCCTGATCCTTCAAGCCGAGAGTCGCGAGGAAATCCTGGCGGACAAGATGATCGCCCTCGCCTTTCGCGAGAACCGCATCAAGAACCGCGACCTGTGGGACATTGGCTGGCTTGTTCAGCAAGGTGTCGAACTACCCGTGAAGCTGATCCCGCTCAAGGTGGCCGACCACCAGCGGGAAGGGGCGGAGTTTTTTGAATTGCTGCGAAGCCGCGTGCAAGGACTCAAGAGCCAGCCGGAAATGCGGAACGATTTCGCGAAGGAAATGCGCCGCTTTTTACCAGCCGCCACCGTGCGCGATACGGTCGAAAAGGAAACCTATTGGGAGTATCTGATTCAGGTCATCGACGAGCAAGCGACGCGGGCAATCGCCGCCGTGAGGTGAATGAGGGAGCGTCAGGATATGGAGCGCGGACATTCATTCCGCTCCTTCTATTCAAAATCCTTTCGCGCGGAATAAAGTTTCGCGCTTCGGTCACTTGATCCCGTGTTCTTTCGCGAAGGCCTCCTTGCCGGCGGGATCCTTGCTAGGCCAGGAGAGGAGAATTTTTTCGAGGACTTGCCTGCTGTCTTTGCTCCCCGACTGGGTAGTGGCCCATTGCACGGCGGCCTGATAGTCATTTGAGGTCCAGTTATTGATGAGATTATCAATGCGGAGATCTGCTTGTTTGGTGGGCAACGATTGGCGCATCAACTCGATCCATTGGCCGGTTTCGCATCTGTTAGTGGGGTTGCCCAGCCCACCGAGGAATGGTTCCAATTCCTTCGGAGTGAGTTTTGATTCAGAAATCCAGCGGGTGATGGCCTCGATGTCTTCCCGGTGCATGTCGGCCGCCAACAGGCTGAGGTAGGATTCCCCATAATGATCGAGCGAGTCCCCATTCTGGATAGTGGGGAGGTATTCGCGCAGTCCGGCAAGGGTGGCGGATTTCTGGTCGAAGGTTTTTGCGGAACTCATGATCTGCCAAACCGCT
>JAYWDF010000954.1:0-8533 GCA_043779985.1 Akkermansiaceae bacterium
GGCGACTGCCATGCGGAGTCCGTCGATCACGTCAATCACAGCATGATGCGGCATGGGGCGATGCTGTGGGGCGCGGCGGCGTATAACAACGGGGCATACCCGCTTAAAGATTCGATATTCGGCCAGGCCTACGGTGCTAACGGGGTTCCTCTGGCTCTGCAAAGTCCGATCAAGGTCACGCCGGAAATGCAACGGACCATGGGCATCGTGGATGAAATATTTCCTCTGCCGCGCTTCAACGTCTCGCAAACTGGCAATATCTTCCGGATCTTTGAAAAAGGTGGCACCAAGCTGGGAGAACTCGGCAATCCCGATCCCTTGGAGCCGCCGGGCAAACCTTTCCGGCGCTTGGGAGAGCGGGGGCTTGGCACTCTATCAAGGGTCGATCCCGTCATCATCGGCGCGCACAAGACACGCCTTCACGATCCGCTGCTAGACTTCTTCGGATCGAACGACCGCCCGGGTGATTACCGTTCCAGCGGTTGCACCTCATGCCACGTCGTTTATGCGAACGACCGGTCTCCCTCGAACTCCGGCTGGTATAGCGCCTTTGGAAACCAGGGCCTGTCATTCAATCCGGATCCGATGATTTCCAAGAAAGAGAAAGGCCATCCCATCGCCCACAAGTTCACCCGCAGCATTCCATCCAGCCAGTGCATGACCTGCCACATGCACCAGGGCAATATGTTCGTGAACCCCTACCTGGGATATACCTGGTGGGATCAGGAATCGGACGCGGAGTTCATGTATCCGAAGGAACAACGCAATCCCAGCGATGAGGAAATGGTGAAATCGCTGCGCAAGAATCCCGAAGCGGCGGCCGCGCGTGGTTTGTGGGGCGATGTCAATTTCCTGGAGAAAACCGCCGAGTTGAATCCGAAGCTGAAAAACACCCAGTTTGCCGACTATCACGGCCACGGCTGGGTGTTCCGCGCCGTGTTTAAAAAAGACCGCGAAGGGAATTTGCTGACCTTGAAGGATGAAAAGATTTCCCACGACGACGAAGCCAAGTTCAAAAAGGCCGTGCATCTCAAAGACATCCACCTCGCGAAGGGAATGCAGTGCGTCGATTGCCACTTCCTCAACGACGCGCACGGCAACGGTTTGCTCAACGTCGAGCCAAGGGCGGCGACCGCGATCACCTGCGTGGATTGCCACGGAACCGTCAGCGCCCACACCACCCTCGTCACTTCCGGCAAGGGCGGCACTCTCTCGAAGGAAGGAAAAGTGGAGCCTATCAATCTGCGAGAAAGTAACACCCCGTTCGGCCCCCGTTTCACGTGGAGCGCGGATGGCAAGAGGTTGATGCAGCAGTCTTCGATGGAGCAGAACCTTCAGTGGGAAATTCCTCAAACGCTCGACACCGTCACGCCCGGATCTGAGCACTACAACATCATGAGCGCTTACGCAAAAACCCTGAAGCGCGACGGGAAAACCTGGGGCGCCGTCCCCGATGATCCCGAGAAATGCGGCAAGGAGCTCGCCCATAGCAATGAAGCGATGGACTGCCAGACCTGCCACACGTCATGGGCGACCAGTTGTTTCGGCTGCCACATGCCCATGGAGGCGAACTCCAAAATGGCCGCCAACAAGTTTGAAGGAACCACTTCACGGAATTTTAGCTCATACAATCCGCAGGTCGTGCGCGACGATGTTTTCATGCTTGGCAAGGACAGCACGGTCAAAGGAAACCGGCTGGCCGTATTGCGCTCGTCCAGCGCCGTGGTGGTCGGCTCCCAGGGGGCGAATCGCGAACAGTTCTACTCCCAGCAGCAAACCGTTTCGTCAGAAGGATATTCAGGCCAGGCCTTCAACCCCCACTTCGCGCATACCACCAGCGGCGTTGGCACGACGAAAAACTGCACGGACTGCCACGCCTCGGAAGCCAATGACAACAACGCGATCATGACCCAGCTCCTCGGCTTCGGCACGGGCACGGTCAACTTTTTCGGAAGATTCGGCTATGTAGGGACCGACGACCACGGACTGTATGGTGTCGCATGGACCGAGCGCACCGAGCCGCAGGCGGCGATTGGCAGCCACCTGCATAAAATCGCCTACCCGGACAACTACAAGGAGCACACCAAGAACAATTCGATTCTGAAAACCGCCTATCACCATCACGCCAAGGGCGGCGTACTCGACCTCCAGGCACGCGGTGAATACCTCTATGCCGCTCTCGGGAAAAACGGCTTCGGCATTTTCGATATTGCCAACATCGACAACAAGAATTTCTCCGAGCGCATCGTCACCTCCCCGGTCTCACCCTTCGGCCAGGACACGTTTATCAAAACCGCCAACGCCACCTCCGTGGCCTTGCCGAGCACATTGATCAACGATCCCAATCGCAACCGGCTGCCACAGAACGAGGAAAAACCGATCGCCGCCTATCATGGCTACGCGTTCGTGACCGATCTCGAGGAAGGCCTGATCGTGGTGGATGTGGCGACCCTGCTCGATGGCAATCCGGCTAACAATTTTATCAAGCGGGCTGCCACATTCAATCCCGACGGAAAGCTGAATGGAGCCCGCCACGCTTGGATGGCCGGGCAGTGGCTCTACATCACCACCGACCGGGGACTGGCCGTTGTCGATGCCTCGAACCCGAAGTCCCCGGTCTTCGCCGGCGGCTATTCAGGCCCCGCCCTGCGTGGTGCCCGGCAATCCACCGTGCAGTGGCATTACTGCTTTGTCACCGATGCGGATGGCGTGAAAGTCTTCGACGTTTCCAATCCCGCGAGTCCCATCCCAATTTCCGGTGCGTCCGTTTCCTTGGGCCATGCCGGAGGCCTTTATATCGCCAGAACGTATCTTTATGTCGCGAACGGCGCGGGCGGCCTGGCGATCATCGATGTGAAGAATCCGGAAAAACCACGCATCCTCAGCCATTTCACCGCCGGCGGCCAGCTCAACGATGTGCGCGATGTCCAGGTCGGCTCGGTCAGCGCCTCCATGTATGCCCTCGTTGCCGACGGCCACAATGGCATGCGTGTCCTGCAAATGATTTCCCCCGAAAACGTTCCCGGCCACATGGGCTTCTCGCCCAAGCCCGAGCCGAAACTGATCGCAACCTACCCGACCGAAGGCGCGGCCGTCTCCATTTCCCGCGGCCTCGACCGCGACCGCGCCGTCGATGAGAGCGGCCACCAAACCGCCGTCTTCGGCCGTCGCGGCTCCGGCCCGCTCAACCTTGATGAAATGAAAGCCTTTTTCCGTAAACCAAGCACCGAAGGGCAGGGGACCCGCAACGGTCCGATCTACAAAGTCTCCGACGTGAAGCACGGCGAAAATGACACCCTCCTCGATACCTTCGGAAACACGCTGGAGCCCTCCCTAGAATTCACGATTCCAAAATCAGCGGAACGTCAAGACCCACCGCCATACCGGGGCCGATTGAGACAGAGAAGAGAACCCGAGGGAATTAAACGGTGAAGCACCGTTGTGCCGAAATCCGCAACTTCGAGGCTAAGGAGTCACGACATTCCTGTCGCGCTGCCAATGAAAGGCAAAAGAACCCTGCGCGAAGCTCCCCACTTTCTCCCCCCCATTGTCCCGGGCTCGCTCCTTCGGGTTCCGACGTCAAACTCGTCGATGACAGCTCGACCGAGGCATGGAATGGAGTGGTGGAAGCTTTCCGCAGAAACGACCTGCCAAAAGCCAGGGAACTGGGCACTGCGTTTCTGGCGGCAAACTACAAGACCAGCCCTTATCAATTGCTCGGCGTCCAAGTCATGCTGGACCTCGCCAACGCCGAGAACCCGACGGTCACCCGCGATGTCGGCCTGACCACCGAAATGAAACGGCTGATGTCCGAACGCGATTCGCTTCGCACCAAGTATGCGAATTTGCAGAGGGCGGCGCAGGACGCGGAAGCCAGGATTAACAAATTGACTAACAACCGCACGCAAGCGGTGCAGGCTGGCACGGCCGTTTACCGAGAATGCACACGTGCCGCCCAACAGATTCAGCAGGCCGGCGCGGAGATGGATGCCATGAAGTCAGAGATCGAGGCAAACAAGGTGAAGGTCGGCAAGGTCGAGGTAGGAGCTAACCAGAATCTCAAGAATGATACCATGCGGCTGTTGGATATGCTTACCGAGGCAGGAGAGATCGAGGCCGCATTTGCGATTGCCAATGTCTATACCCGAGTCTCGGGAAGCGATTTGGACATCGCCAAGAAACAACAGGATGTGATCCGGCTCCGTGAAGATCAGAAGCAAGCCGACAAGATTGTCGGGACCATCGCGGCGGAGATCGAGCCGCTGGCGACCGCGGGCAAAGGCGAGGACGCTCAGACCCGTCTTGCCACGATGATTGCCAAGGTGGAGACCAGCGGTCAGAGCGATTCTGTCAAGAAGGTGACGGTGCTGAAGTTGAAGGCCCTTGGTATTAAAGTTGCGTCGGCGAAAAAATTCGAAAAGCGAGATCAGGTGTTGGCCGCCCAGCGCGAATTGGAAACGAAGGCCACTGCATCGGCGGATTCCGCCGAACTCAGCGAGCGATTGGGCGTTCTTGAGAAAAAGCTCGATGCCGCACAGGCGTCGTTTGGCACGGTGATCCGCTCGATTGAGGGATTCTCTGAGTTTTCCGGTGAATTCAAGGGGGAATCTGATCGCGAGCAAATGGCTGCCAATCTCAAAGGGAAAATGAAGTCCGGCCAAGTGAGCAAGGACAAGGTGGACAACATGGTGAAAGTCAAGGCCGAGCACGTCGGCATCCTGCGCGAGGTGGAAATCCTGCAAGCCGAGTCAACGAAACCCAGCCCGGTGCAGAAGGGGCGTCTGGCCAACCTGCATACTACGGCGAAGACCGCACTGGATTTGCTAGCTGGAGTCACGCCGTAGCGCTTGTCACCGGCTGCTCCAGCGCCCGCACCGGGTTCCGTGCCTCTGAAGATCAAGCCCTACAACTGACCACCTGAGGAGAATGGACGCCTCGTCCATTCATCTTCAACATCCAGTCTCTAACTCATCGGATGAAACTGCTTATGCACCGCCTTCAGCCGCTGCCGGTCCACATGCGTGTGATTCTGCGTCGTGGAAAATCTACCCGTCCGCCGGGCGATCTATGGATTCTCAATTGGGAGAAAATGCTTCTTGCAAACGATCTGACGCTACGGGCATCAAGGTCGGCTGAAAGCCGGACCCAAAAATAATTCACACCCGCACCGGAGAAATGCTAGGTGTTTTCAAGAGCAGCCTAACCATGACCCCCCTCGAATATCCTGAAATCAAGAAACAAGCCCTTCTCCTCGTGAAGGAAGCAAGGCTTGCGGATTCAAGCATCGTCCGCTTCTTCTGGTTTCCGGATGCGGAGCAAGTGCGGCTCTTGGAGCTTTCCTCCGACCTGCTTCCCGCATCCGGCGATGAGGTGGAACCCGTGTTTTTCCGCCCAGCCCCGGAACATGGCATGCCTGCACTCAGTGGCGTGGCAATGATCCGTGAGGACGAATATGGCTCCATCAACCCTCCGACCGAATGGGGCACTTGGGATCAAGCCGTGGACCTCACCGGAGAAACCGAGAAATGACCTAGGCCGAGGCCTTTCTCCTGCAGGCGTGCAGTGATTTCGCGATCTTCAAATCGCTCAGTCAGTCGCCCGATACTCCCGAGTGCCATCGTCTGCATTACCTGCAGATGGCTACGGAGAAACTAGCAAAGCATCACGCGTGTCTCGGTACGACCGGGCCGCCGAAAAAGTCTCATACCGCTCTGGTCTCACTTCTGCGCCAGATTCCAAATATGCCCCAGATGAGGCAAATGATGGGATATTCGCGCCACCCCGGCGGCTTCACCGCTTACATCAAAAGTCTGTTGCCGGTCGCAACACTGATCGAGGAACTCGCCCCCGTCGGTGGCGAGTTGCATCGCCTGAATGCGGAATATCCGTGGGAGGATGGAAATGGAATATTGCTTTGTCCACATGCCTACACCTATCCGGAGTTCCGCAAGATGCAGCCGCAGTATCTGAAATTCCTCAAACTGATGGACCAGCTTTTCCTGAATGCGGAATTGCAATCAGGCGGATGAATTCAAGCATCCGTCCCATATAGGATCTCGCCCAACAGTCGCGGGAAAGACGACCACCAAGCGCAATGCCTCTTTGCCATACTTCCTCCGTTTTCACCCTCTCGGATGAAACTGCTTGTGCACCGCCTTCAACCGTTGCCGGTCCACATGCGTGTAAATCTGGGTCGTGGAAATATCTGCATGACCTAGCAGTTCTTGGATCACCCGCAGGTCTGCGCCGCCTTCTAGCAGGTGGGTGGCGAATGAGTGCCGCAGCAAGTGCGGATAGACGTTCTGGTCGATGCCTGCGAACTTCGCCCGCTCCTTCACGATCTGCCGCACCCGGTCCGGCGACAAGGCCCCGCCCCGCACGCTGAGGAAAATATGCGACGAGGTCTTCTTGGTGACCAAGCCCGGACGTTCGTTAGAGAGATATGAGGAAATCGCCTCGCGCGCCTTGTGGCCCACCCGGACGATCCGGGTTTTCCCGCCTTTGCCGGTGATGCGCAGGAATCCATCCTCGAAGTCCATCATCTCCAGACGCGCCTTGCACAATTCCGACAAGCGCAGCCCGGACGAGTAAAACAATTCGAGGATCGCCAGGTCCCGCCGGCCTAACGGCAGTGATGGATCGATGGATTCCAACAGTTTCACCAGCTCGCTTGCATGCAGCGTTTCCGGCAGCGTCATGTCCGGCCGTGGTGCTAACAACGGCTCCGCCGGATCCATCTCCAGCCTGCCCTTGATGACCAGCCAGCGGAAAAATACCTTCAGATGCACCGTCGTGATCCGCAGTGAAGCCGCGTTGAGTCCTTCGGCTTTCCGCTGGCTGAGAAATGCCGCGAGCTCGTCCGTGCCGAGGTCGCGCAGGGGCGTTTTCATCCATTTTCCCAGCGCATCGAGCGTCTGGCGGACCGATAATTGATACGCCTCGGACAGCCCGCGCTCGGTCGCGAGATAGCGGATGAAGTGATCGGTGCTGGCTTCCATGGCTTCGCGGCGGATCATTGTTTCCGGATCCCACCGAGTAAAGCCCCCATGGACTGCGATGGCGGAGGGTTCAAAATGTGTCCCGGCTGTCTCAGCCGGGAGCGGCGGCTTCGAATCCGGCTGAGACAGCCGGAACACATTCCACACGCGCTGACCCGATTCGTTTGGCCGAGCGGTGTGGCACCATCGCTTCCCACAGCACCGCATAAAAATCTCAGACAAGCTGCTTTGCGGGCTTCGTTGTCTGACTGCCTCCTGCGAGGTTGTTCCCGCCATGCTGTTATTTCCCAAGTTCGCCCTCGCCGCTACCCTGGCGATTCCACTTTCGACGCAAGTTTTTGCAAAAGCCGATCCGCAAATCGAAGCCGCGGTGCAGGCGGTTTACCCGGCACTTGTCCGGATCCATGTGGTGGCCGAGGAGGGCGGTGGCGGGCGGATGCAGAAGGAACGGATGAGCGGTTCGGGCACGATCATTTCGCCGGATGGCTACATTCTGACCAACCACCACGTCGCCGGCCGGGCGACGCGGATCACCGTGCGCCTGGCGGACCGCCAGGAACTCAAGGCCACGCTGGTCGGGACTGATGCGCTCGCAGATCTTGCGGTTTTGAAAATCGACAAAAACGATCTCCGCAACCCGTCGGCCCCGCTGCCGGTGGCAAAATTTGGCGACAGCTCGGCGCTGGAAGTGGGCGATACGGTGCTCGCGATGGGCAGTCCCGCCGGTCTCTCGCAGTCGGTCACGCAAGGCATTGTCGCGAATACCGAGATGATCGCCCCCGGCGGCGCGATGCGGCTCGATGGCGAAGCGGTGGGCGAGTTGGTCCGCTGGATCGGCCACGACGCGGTCATTTTCCCGGGAAACTCGGGTGGTCCGTTAGTCAACTTGAAGGGTGAAATCGTCGGCGTGAATGAGATCGGCATCGGCAGTCTCGGCGGTGCGATTCCGTCCAATCTCGCCCGCAAGGTGGCGGACGAGCTGATTTCCAGCGGTCATGTGAAACGCAGTTGGCTGGGTCTGACGGCCCAACCCTTGCTGAAATCTTCAGATGCCAAAGCCGGCATCCTCGTCGGCGGCGTGATCAGTGGTTCGCCGGCGGAGAAGGCGGGTTTGAAAGCTGGCGATCTCATCACCCGTTGCAATGGCAGCGACATCGCCGCGTCCCGCGCACCGGAGGACATCCCGGTGTTTAATCGCATCCTGCTAGAGTCGCCCGTGGGTGGGGAAATCTCGATGGAGGGCGTCCGCGATGGCGCACCGATCCATTGGAAAGTCACCAGCACCCAGCGCGAACCGGCCGATCCGGCGTCGGCGCCAACCACCACCAGATCGGTCTTCTTCGATACACTATCGGTGACCTTGGCGCCCAACGCCTCGGCGCGCGCCTTCGCCTCGGGCCGGGTCATGGTTTCCATCGTGCCGGTAAAAACGACGATCTTGCCCGCGACGGGACTGTCCGCGGCGGCCGTCGCCACGGCGTCCTCGATCGTCAATTTCGCCGCCAGTTCGTCCAATGTCTCAACATTACGCGATT
>JAYWDF010000955.1:0-8527 GCA_043779985.1 Akkermansiaceae bacterium
AGGGCCTGCCCAGCCGGATCAGGCCCTGGCGGATGTGGGTGGCCAGAGCCGGCAGGACGAGAACCGCAGGCTCTCCAAGGTGACTGGCCAGCAATTCGGCGAAGTTGGCATGGTTCGCTGCGGAAGGGGCCTCCTCCCCCAAGGAATCCAGAGCGAGCAGGAAGTCCCTGCCGAAAATTTCCGCTCTGCGGAGGGTGTAGCGCTCCCGCAGAAAGAGCGGCAGTTTGCCGGTTTCGACAGGATCCAGCCGGACCTCCCGGCCCGTCAGCTTTCCCAGATACTCCGCAAGATTTGCGAGCAGACGCTTCATGGACGATACGCTTACCGGTGACTCTACACTTTGCAAGTGTAGAGTTTTTTTTCGGTGTATCCTGGCTACCGCGTTCATTGGTAAATAGAGCGAGGCTGGCAGCAGGGGGCACACTCCGAGGACATCGACGGGCAAACCAGGGCAGCCACTCCGGTTCCGGCCCGCCTCCCGCACACCGCGCCAAACACAAAACGCATCAGACGTTTTTCCCCGGAACCCCGGGCTTGTTCAACCTAAGGGTGCAGTCGAAGTCTCCGCTATCGCCCCGACTTCGCCACCCCATCCATTGTTAGGCGTCTTCGTTTTTTGCGTCGTAGGCATTGAGCCTTCTCTCGAGCTCATCCACGATTGGTTCAACAACTGCAAAAACCTCCTGCGGCTTGTGGTAGATTGTCGGAATCTCAGGATTTAGATAGGCTGCGCCAGCCTCAGTCTGAAATGGGTATGATCCTCTAAAGGCTCTTGAAAGCAAATCCCTTACCAACTCAATGCTCCGGTTACCGGAATAGTCGTATTCCCCAACCCCTGCCCTCAATCCAGATTTGATTCGTTCACGCTTTGGGATGTTCCAGTAGCGATCACCACAATCTTCCATGCGGGTGTAAAGGTCACGGAGTCGCATGGTATAGACATCATTCTCCGAGAAGATGCTGAGCTGTGCGAGGGATGTGACTTGGACATTCGTAAGCGTAGCGGCCTCTAGCGCGCCGCTCTGAAACCCAGACTCGGACAGCAGAATACCTCTGTCAGCTCCCAAATCTGCTACTATCTCCCGCAGGGCAAGCACGTGAAGCTTGGACACTCGAGTCTTCCAGTGCTTGCACTCCACAATCCAGGTGACGTCGAACCCGACGTAGTGAGCCCTCACCAGAACGTCGATATCGTGACTTGTCCGAGCACCTCGAACTGGAACATCAGTCTCTGCTTCAAGACCAAGAGATCTGAAAAATGACGCTGCTTCTTCTTGGTAATCTTTCCAGGCTACGGCCATGTCGGTCTTGGATTTCTTGCCTATCGTCAAAAGTGTGGCGCGGCGGAGACTGGACGTCCAGAGCGAAGCGAACGAGGGACGTTACCCGCCGTTGCCACCACTGTCTTGTCAGCCTCTTCCATTAGGAGTCAGTGAAATAGTCGGAATCGATTCTCTTCACTTCGTAGTTCGAAGCCGTCGCAACTCCGACGCCGTGATCGAACATCAGCTTGGAAAGGCGTGGGCCATCGATCAGTATAATCTTGGTATCAATCCGAGACGTATATTCTAAGGCGTCCGCGCTGAACGTCGATGTCGTGATAAAAATACCCTTCCTTGCTCTCTGCCCCTGTAATGCTCCGGCAAACTTCTGAATCTCTGGGCGGCCAACTGTCCCCTCCCAGCGCTTCGCCTGCAAATAGATGATGTCCAACCCCAGAGGATCTTCCTTGATGATCCCGTCAATCCCTTCGTCGCCAGATCTACCGAGTGCTTCACCGGCATCTTTACGACTACCCCCGTATCCCATTCGGACAACAAGATCTACCACCACCCTCTCAAGGAAGTCAGGGGGGCTGTTCTTAATCTGGGCTAGAAGCTCACTCTCAATCTGTCTCCGGACCTGTAAATACGCATTCTCTAGCAATTCTTCGGGCGTTTGGGTGTCTTGGACCTGCAACCCTGGTGTGTCGCTATCATCCTCATCGGTAGTCTTTCGGCGGTTGCGAAATTCGCGATATTCTCCAAAGCCGTTGAGAACACGTAAATCAATACGCTCCGGGTGGTGACGCAATGCTTCTCGACCCCGCTCCGAAATTATGGAAATTGCTCTGCGTGGTGCTGTCAGCAGGCCCGCTTGGGTAACGTGTGACTTGGCCCAGCCAATGCGATTGTCAAATAGACGCGCTCCGCCGCTGGGTAGCATCTCCCGACGTTCTTCATCTGTAAGGCTAAACTGCTCGGCGAGTTGGGAGACCAAGTCACGATTAATGTGCTCCTTTCCGTCCGCATGTGCTTCTAGCAATGGACGCATCAGAGATTGAAAGTCAGGTATCGGCATGATTGGTCTTTTTCTTGGCTAACAGTGTTATTGAACGACAGGCTGGATAAGCTCAGCAAATGCAACCCGGATGGATCCCTCCCTGAAATTTCCGTTCATGCTAGGTTTTTAGGCCGCCATGGAGGAGCTGCCAAGAAGGAAACACCGCCGGTGCGCGGATGGAGGCCGAGGGCGGCGGAGTGAGCTGGTAGCATGGGATTTGTGGGGGCGGGCGGGGTGACGGGCTTGTCCCCGGCGCTGGCTCCGCCGCGTGGGTGGAACTCGTCGAGGAGGTAGCGGTTGCGGGCGACGAAGAAGGGGCGAAAACGATGTCCTGCTGGTCTGCGACGGGGTTTTTCTTCGAAAGGCGGCGGGCGACGGCGGGGCCGGTGGTGGGATTGTTTCTGGCGAGGGAAAAAGCCCCGGGGTCGGAACGTTTTCATTTGGATTTTTAACCGCGAATCGACGCCAATGGACACGAATCAGGGATCATGGCTTTGGCGAATCGTCGATTCGGCATCAAACGGGCTGAAAGACCGATTTCCAACGGATTCAAGTTTTCAGATTCGCGTCCATTGGCGTCGATTCGCGGTTTTATTTCTTCAAATGAAAATGCCGCCTTGGCGCGGGACATTTCCGGCGATATCTCCGTTGTAACCCCCTCATGATGTGTCTAATGTGTGATGGAATGCGATTGACGCAAGTTGGGGATGAGCGGACGCAGGCGCGGAGGTTCCTGACGGCACTTGGGATGCTCCTGACACCGCCTGGAAAATGAAGGACACGGGCTGTTTCCGCGCTGACACCATCAGTTCTCGCACTGACGGCGATTGGTCGGTGGGTGCATGAAGGTGATCGACATCAGGGGCCTTCGGTGGTTTGAACGGGGTGCGATCATCGGAAGTCGCCTCCAGGATATGTCATACGAATTTTCAAATTTTGGCCAACACCTCGGCTGTGGCAGCGGGATCGGCGAGCTGATGGACGATCTCGGCCACGCCCTCGCCAGTGGCAGCCCGGACCTGAAAATGCTCGGCGGCGGCCAGCCCGCCCGCATCCCCGAGATGAACGCCGTCTGGCGCAAGCGGCTCGAAGAAATCCTCGCCGAAATGGGCGGCCTTGAGCGCGCCCTCACCACCTACGATCCGCCCGGCGGCAATCCGCATTTCATCCAGGCCATCGCCACCCTCTTCCGCGAGACCTTCGGCTGGAACCTCGGCCCGGAAAATGTCGGTATCACCAGCGGCGGCCAGACGGCCTTCTATTTCCTTTTCAACCTCCTCGCCGGTCCGATGCCCGACGGCAGCTGCCGGAAAATCCTCCTCCCGCTCGTCCCCGAATACATCGGCTACGCGAACCAGGGCGCCAGCGGTGATCTCTTCCGCGCAGTCACCCCGCTGATCGAAAAAACCGGCCCGCACGAGTTCAAATACCGCGTCGACTTCGACCACCTGCATGTCACCCCGGACATCGCCGCGATCTGCGCGTCGCGCCCGACCAATCCCACCGGCAACGTCCTCACCGACGAGGAAATCGCCCGCCTCTCCGCCATCGCCAAAGACCACGGCATCCCGCTCATCATCGACAACGCTTACGGCGCGCCCTTCCCCGGGATCATCTTCGCCGACGCCACCCCGTTCTGGGAGAACCATGTGGTCCTCACCCTCAGCCTCTCCAAGCTCGGCCTGCCCGGCACCCGCACCGGCATCGTCATCGGCCCGCCGGAAATCATCCGCGCGCTTGGCTCCATGAGCGCCATCGCCGGTCTATCCAATCCGAACATCGGCCAGCAAATCACCCTCCCGCTCATCAAGTCCGGCGAGATCCTCCGCCTGAGCCGCGAAGTCGTCCGCCCGTTCTATCAGGCGAAATGCCGGCTCGCCCGGCAAGCCGCGGTGGCGGCATTCGGGGACGACATCGACTGGTTCATGCACCGCAGCGAGGGCGCGTTGTTTCTTTGGTTCTGGTTTCCGGGCCTGCCCATCACCTGCCAGGAGCTCTACGAACGCCTTAAAGCGCGCGAAGTCCTCGTCATCCCCGGCCACCACTTCTTCTTCGGCCATGAGGATGAAAACTGGCCGCACCGCCACGAGTGCATCCGCGTCTCCTACGCCATGGAGGAAGCCATCGTCCGCGACGGACTCCGGATCATCGCGGAAGAAATCCGCCGCGCCTCCCGTGCCAGGGGTTAGATCCTGAGCGAGCCGCGGAACCCCCTGCCGCCGTAGTAAGACTGCGCGCCGTTGTGACCCACGAAGACGCGTCCGTAGCGGCGCTCACAATAGAGCGCGCCCCCGGATTTTCGAATCTCAACAGGGCTCTTCACCCAGCTCGAGGTCTTCGTGTCGAACTCTCCAAGCTCCTGCAGCGCCTGATACTGTTCCTCCGTCAACAGCTCAACTCCCATGGCTGCCGCCATCTCCATGGCACTGGTTCTCGGCTTATGCTCTTTCCTCGATTCCAGACCTGCACGGTCATAACAAAGACTGGTGCGGTCTTTGGGACTTTGCGCGGAACAATCAAAGAAGAAGATTTCGCCCGTCTTCGGATCATGCCCGACCACATCCGGTTCGCCGCCCGTTTCTTCCATTTCATGGAGCGACCACAGCTTTCCGGGATTCGCATCGAACCGCGCCGCCACATGCGCCCATGCAAGCCCTTCATGTCGGTGCATGTGGCTCTCAAACCGGGCCTTCAGCACGGTGAGGAGTTCTTCGCTTTGCCCCGGTGACAACTTCCTTTTGGGTTCAACGTTTTTCATAGCGTTGTCCTTTTTTATGGCTGTGGCGTGGGACGGTCAACTCGGGTTATTCCGATTTTTTCCGAAAGACGGCGACGAAGGACATGGCCTTTCCCAATCGCGCAAATGAAAGGTGAATGATCACGAGCTTTGAATTTGTTGGCTGGTCCACTGCCCGAGTTTCGCAGTCGCGAGACCCGTCCGCACATTTCTTGCGAGACATTCTGGACCATGGCGCAGCGTTGGCGTGTAATCGGCGCAGCAGTGAAACCAAGTCCAACATCCTCCGCCATCCAGACCCCGGACCTTGAGATCAAGGACGCCCAATTGATCTTCAACCGGGTCTGGAAACAGCTTGAGAAGGAAATCGGCCGCGAAAATCTTCATTTTCCCAAGGAATTGATCCTCCTCGGCGGCGCCCCGGGCTCCGGCAAGGGGACCAACACCGCCTTCATCTGCCAAGTCCGCGGCATTTCCGCGCCGCCGATCGTGATCAGCCAACTGCTCGACTCGCCGGAGGCCCAGAAAATCAAGGCCGGCGGCGGTATGGTCGGCGATGAGGAAGTCCTCCGCCTGCTGCTCCACGAGCTGCTCAAGCCGGAATTCCGCGACAGCGCCGTGCTCGACGGGTTCCCCCGCACCAACGTGCAGGTCGAGTGCCTCAAGATGTTTTATGACCAAATGATCCTGCTGCGCCGCGAATATTCCGGCACCCCGCTGGCGCATCATTTCCGGCAGCCGACCTTCCACATCATGGTGCTCTTCGTCGATGAGGCGGAAAGCATCGTCCGCCAGCTCAAGCGCGGCCGCGAGACACTCGCCCGCAATGCGGAAATCCGCCAGTCGGGCGTCGTTGAGCTGGAGGAAGAGCGGAACACCGACTTCAATCCCGACCTCGCGCGCAACCGCTACCGCACCTTCAAGGAGAAGACCTATGATGCGCTGGTCTCGCTCAAACAGATTTTCCACTACCATTTCATCAACGCCCAGGCGCCGATCGAAATCGTCCAACAGAACATCATCACCGAGCTCGAGTACCAAAGCTCGCTCGAACTCGACCCCCTCACCTACGACATCCTGCGGCACATCCCGCTCGCCGATGAAATCGTCCTGCAGGCGCGCCAGGAACTGGTCAACCGGCTCGATGGCTATCAGATCGACTGCCCGGACCTGCTCCAATCCGTGGTGGATTTCATCCAGGATAAAATGATGCCCATCATCAAGCGCTACGCCGTGAGCGGGCGCGCGATGATCAACAGCGAGGAGCCGCTTTTCGCGGATCCTGTCGCCATCGCCATCCTCATCGACATTTATTCCGAGCGTGGGTTCCGCGCCAGTGTGGACATTCACCGCCAGGAGATCCCGGAACGCTTCGACCTCGTCACCGGCAAGATCGAAACCCGCGAAAAGCGCGTTTACCGGATCACGATCCTCTTCGCCGGCTCGAAGATCAGGCGTGGTTAGAAGAATTGGCAGGGCGTATAGCTGATTTAACAGCCAGCCAAGATGATTGGATGTTCGACTCGTTCAAGAATTGTTTCACATGCTAATTTTTGGCGCTAGTGAACTTTCAGTGGGTAGCCGGGGGCAATGGGCGTCTTGAATGGGTTGCTGGATCGCTTGGTGCCGGGGCCCAAGGGCCCTGAATCCCCGCCTCGTCCCATCAAGGTTAGGCAGGCCAGAGAGCCACGGATCAAGGCTATCTGGGGGCTTCCCGTCACAAAGCGCTGTCCTCACCCATTCAAGACGCTCATTGGGGGAATCAGAATCTGGCTCCGCACCCCATTTGCCCCTTACCCACTAAATTCTCGATTGTACATAATTTATGTCAGGCCAATCGTCCGATTATCTGGCGCCAGCCTCAAGAGGCACTCCGTTCTATAGGTACGATAGAAAATGCTTGCGTCACGCATTCCACACCTTAACATTCGGCTAAGTCATGAAATTAGCTGCTTTTCTATTTTTAGCGTCAAGCGTTGTTGGATTTTCACAAGGGATTTTCGTTTATAAGAGCCAAAATTTTCATGATGATTCAGCGGCTCACGCCTTCGTCTATTTGACTGTATTAGAACAAGACCCAATCGTATGGGTAACCACCGACAAAGATCGTGTCCGGTTTGAAATGAACCAATTCCATCAATGGATACCTCTGAGGAGAACACTTCCATCACAGCTGGTTACTAACGACGAAATCCGAAATTTTCGATCGGAGGTTACCGCGACTACTAAATTTTACAATCGCTTCACACAGGCTCAGCCCTTGATGAAGGATTCCATGAATTCACTCAATCAAGTCATCCAAAAATTGGACGAAGGAAGACTACTGTATCATGATCGCTGGATCTCAAATATAGACTATACCGCAATACAAGAAAAGCTACGCTTAGACGCTTTATCATTACAAATTGAAAGGCAACGTATTGAGTCCGCAAAAACTGCTACTGAACAAAAAATTGTCACTGCTGCAGCTGACCAGTTAAAGAAAACGGCTGAAGCCGCTCGTCAAAAAAGAGAACTTGTCAGAGAGCAAAGGCTTAGTGAGGTTGAAAAAAACATTCTCACCGTAAAATCAGAAATTCGTAATGTCGAAGATCGACAACACATTTTTATCGAAAAACTAAATCAATTAATTTCAGAGTGATGTCTTCCAAACTATTTCAAATTGCAATCATCTCAACTATTTTGATAGGATGCAAAGATAACACGGCCGTTGAAAAGCTGACAGCCGCTCCAAATTTTTTGATTAAGGGTCAGGTATTCGTGATCCAGAAGAATCGCTTAAACGTCAAACTTGGAGGTGTGGACGTTTATTATATCCCCTTGGAAGAATTCCGGAAACGTTGCAAGTGGATTGAATCGCAGCGGGCTCGCGCGCTTGAAGTTAAGAACTACAAAGAAAGAATGAACCAGATCGACAATTGGTTGATTGATCTCGGGGCAGCGCCATCTGCTACAAAGTTACAAACATTCCTGAGCGCGGCCTCACAATTACAAACTAATGCTCAAAATCGCTTTAAAGCGAATCCTGAGGTTATCGAATTTCAACGAATTGAAGACCTTAGGAAATCAAATTCTGAGCTGTTTGAAGCTTCTGAAATCTCCAGCAATGAGAGCTGCCAGTGGATCGCTACTTGCCTGTTTTTCGACTGGGCCGACAGAACGGCTGACCGAGAAAGTAAGACTGATGCGGATGGTAATTTCACACTTACAATTCCTAAATCTGCACCGGGAATAATTATGATGAATTCTTCAAGGCAACTCGTAGGTGGCGGATTTGAGAACTATTATTGGTTGAAAGAAATTAGCGGAAATGAGATTGATCCGCTTATTTTCTCAAGTAAAGATACTGTTACCGGCGGTTTTTTGATGGAGACGGTTCGACAAGCATCTGAGCCTCCTCGAAGTTCCATGAAAATTATTCAAAGTGAAATGGGCCTAGTTGATCTTGAATGGTTTTCGGAGGCGCTT